>JBBQJD010000015.1:0-50328 GCA_038325595.1 Bacteroidales bacterium
AATTAAAATCTGAAGTAACTGACTAATGACCAATCAACATACAATTTTTTTAATTATTTATTGATATAAAATGCCTTTCCATATTAGTATTCTCGATATAGTTGATATTTTTCTTGTTGCAATAATATTGTTCCAGCTCTACAGGCTTATAAGAGGAACCGCAGCATTCAGCATTGTCATCGGAATATTCTTTATTTACCTTTTCTGGCTTCTCGTCAAGGCGTTAAATATGGAACTTATTGGGGCACTTCTCGGACAGGTTATCGGAGTCGGGGCGATCGCTCTTATCATAGTTTTCCAGCAGGAAGTAAGGCGGTTTCTGCTTGTAATGGGTAACAGGTATATTACAAGCAGCAGATTTTCTTTTAGCAGAATATTCTCTTCAGTTAAAGGTGAACCCGGAAGTCCAAAGGAAGCTGAGGAGATTGTAAGAGCTTGTGAAACAATGGCTTCTACAAGAACAGGCGCTTTGATAGTAATTGCGCGCAGCAGCAGCCTGCAGCTTTTTGCTGAAGGAGGAGAGTTAATCAAAGCAACTATCAGCGCTGAGCTTCTGGTTACAATATTTTCGAAAAATACACCTTTGCACGATGGTGCTGTATTGATTGAGCGGGGTGTAATACTTGCAGCAAGATGTCCATTGCCCATTACCGATCAGGTTTATCTGCCTGCGAGGTTTGGAATGAGGCACAGGGCAGCAGTTGGTATGTCAGAACATTCAGATGCACTTATTATTGTTGTTTCTGAGGAATCAGGTTTTATTACTATTGTGGAATCAGGAAATATTAAGGAAAACATCAGTCCGAAAGAGCTCAGAAACATTCTTATGGTTGAGAAAATCCTGTAATATTCACATGAGGAAGGGCTTAAATTTTAAAAGTGACTTTGAAACAACAAAGTACTTGAATAAGTATTTCTAATTGATTAATATTGCGGTCATTATTAGTGTAAAAAATATAGTGACTCTCGGAAATAATATTTTGTGCTAATTTCTTTATTATGAAAGACTTGCTAATAAACTTGATGATCATTTTAAGTTTCATGAGTTTTTCCGGATGTAAATGTTCAAATGATCCTGCAACATGGAGCATTGATAAAATTGATACATGGTTTGAAAAAGGTGAATGGCTGAATGGCTGGAGCGTAACTCCTGATGCTTCTATTGACAGAAAGGAATTTGCTGTTGCATATTTGAAAAACAAGGAGAGATGGGATAAGGCTTTTGCTTTCTTTAAAAATAATGACCTGACTAAGCTTGAACTGAAAAGATATAATATAGATGGAGATAACCTGTATGCTCCCATTACTGAATATATGACCAGGAATGAGGAAGATGCACAGTTTGAAGCTCATAGGAACTATATCGATATCCAGTATGTGATAAGTGGAAGTGAGTTGATAGGATTGGCTCCTGTGGCGCAGCTGAAAGAAGTAACTGTACCTTATGATGCCTCAAAAGATGTTGAATTCATGACAGTAAGTCAGCTTACTAATTATAAGGCAACGCCTGAACGCTTTTTCATTTTTTTCCCTTCCGATATACATCGTCCGGGATTAAGGAATGGTGAAAGCTCCCAGGTCCGCAAGGTAGTTGTCAAACTGAAGATTGATTAACCGGCAGATTACTGCTCGTTTGCTTCCGGCAAAACATGAGACCAGATTCAGGCATTTTTAAGGACTCCACAAAACTTCTTTATGGGGTAGTAATGCACTTTTCCTGTCCACTGTGCTATTAAGAAATTTTGATTTCTTTAATGTATTGAAAAACTGATGACGACATTATACGATCTGAATGAGGGAGAAGAGGGGATAATTCTGAAGATCAAGGGCAGAGGCCAGTTCCGGCAGCGACTTTCAGAAATGGGATTTGTTGTGGGGAAGAAGGTAGCTGTTATTAAGAAAGCCCCATTACGTGATCCCGTTGAATACAAAATCATGGGATATCATATATCCCTTAGGAACAGCGAAGCACAACTGATTGAAATCGACAGGGACCATTTGGCAGGGAATGTCCGTTTACCTGAAGGTGTACTTGCTTATGATGAAAACAATTCATGGGCAGCCAAAACCAAACATATCAATATTGCTCTGGTCGGCAACCCCAATTCAGGTAAAACCACATTGTTCAACTTTGCTTCAGGATCAAGGGAAAAAGTTGGTAACTATGCCGGAGTGACTGTTGATTCAAAAGAGGCTACATACAAACAATCAGGTTACACATTCTCAATAATTGACCTTCCGGGAACATACTCCATTAAAAGTTATTCACCTGAAGAAATATATCTTAGAAATTATATTTTCGAAAACAAGCCTGATATAGTTGTCAATGTTGTAGATGCATCGAATCTCGAGAGAAATCTTTACCTGACGACACAGCTGATTGACATGGGGGTGCAGATTGTTATTGCTCTTAATATGTTCGATGAGCTTGAAAAGAAAGGAGACACTATCGATTATTCTTCTCTTGGCAAGATGATGGGCGTGCCGATAATTCCTACCGTAAGCTCACGCGGAAAAGGAATAAGGAATCTTTTTGACAAGCTAATAGAAGTATACGAGATCAGGGAACCTGTTGTACGGCATATTCATATTAATTATGGTACGGAAATAGAGAACTCCATCTGTGCCATTCAGGCAAAGATCAAAATTGAAGAAAACAGTTCATTTACAAACATCATCTCAAGCCGGTATCTTGCAATTGAGCTTCTTGAAAATGATAAGGAATATTCTAAAAGCATAACCCGCTGTGTCAACTCAGCAGAAATTATCGGGGTCGCAAAGAAGGAATACAGCAAGCTTGAAAAACTTTATTCGGATCCTGTGGAGACTGTCATCACTGACCTTCGTTATGGATTTATTTCAGGCGCTCTAAAGGAGACACTTAAGAAGAATAAAACCGAAAGATTACGAAAAACCAGGATCATAGATACTTTCCTTACTAACAAGTATCTGGGAATCCCTATTTTCATCTTTTTCATGTGGCTTACCTTCTATGCCACCTTCAAGGCAGGAGGCTATCCGAAACATTGGCTTGAGCTGGGAACAGTCAGGGTTTCAGAACTGGTAACTTATCTGATACCATCGGGGATTGTAAGGGATTTTCTTGTCGAAGGAATAATTGGTGGTGTGGGAGGGGTAATCGTTTTTCTTCCCAATATTATTATTCTCTTTCTTTTTATTTCATTCATGGAAGACACCGGATATATGGCGAGGGCAGTATTTATAATGGATAAGGTGATGCATAAGATGGGGCTCCATGGAAAATCATTTATTCCCCTGTTTATGGGTTTTGGTTGTAATGTTCCCGCAATAATGGCAACCAGAATCATTGAGAGCCGCCGTGACCGCCTGATTACTATGCTTATTACTCCATTCATGTCATGCAGCGCCAGGCTTCCGGTTTATATATTATTTATCAGTGCTTTTTTTGCAAAAAATCAGGGTACGGTACTTTTTCTGCTTTATGTTCTTGGGGTTATTCTTGCAATATCATCGGCTTTACTGTTAAAAAAAGTTATTTTTAAAACCGGCGAAATGCCATTTGTCATGGAGCTTCCCCCGTACAGGGTCCCTACTGTCAGAAGTGTTTTCAAGCACGTAGTTTCCCGTACCGGGCTGTATCTTAAGAAGATAGGAGGTGTGATTCTTCTTGCTTCCATAATCGTCTGGTTCCTGAGCAACTTCCCCAGAAATGTAGAATTATCAAAAGATTTTTCACGTGAAATAAGTATGGTTGAAAGCTCTGCATTGACGTATGAGGAGAAGAATGATTTAGTTGATAATCTTCTCTCAGAAAAGAAAGGAGAGCAGCAAAGCAAATCGTTTATAGGAATGATAGGAAGAGGCATTGAACCTGTTATGAAGCCTCTTGGCTTTGACTGGCGTTTAACAGTAAGTATAATTTCAGGTCTTGCTGCCAAGGAGGTTGTTGTAAGCACACTGGGAGTTATTTTCAATGCAGATAATGCCTCCGGAAAAACAACACTGGTTGAGAAAATCCAGACTCAGAAAGATTCTTCAGGAAGAACCTTGTTCACTCCGCTGATTGCGTTTTCGTTTATGCTTTTTATTCTTACTTACTTCCCTTGCATTGGAGTTGTGGCAGCAATAAGAAGAGAATCCGGAAGCTGGAAATGGGCTGCCTTCATTGTCCTGTATACCACAGGAATTGCATGGCTTTTATCATTCACAGTCTACCAGGTGGGAAGCTTTTTTATTTAATAAATCTTCATTTCAGGTATTCAATGTCCATGTTATAGTCCCAATTGTCGAAATAGAGATTACCACCATCCCATTCAACTTCGCCCCTCTGAAAATCGTATGGTTCACTTCTGAGATGCATTTTTTCAGGATGAAGTCGTCCCCCTATACCTTCATTTACTATAAGCCTGTACGAATCAATTCCTGACATGAAGTATTCTTTAAGTTCTTCATTATCTGAGAGCTGTAGATTGTATGATATATCGGCCGGAACCCATCCGGTGCCCTCATAATATATTTCGCACCAGTCGTGAAGGTTTTTCCCGGCCGGGGGTACCATCCATCCGCTCTGCCATCTTACAGGAATACCCTTATATCGCAGCATTGACATGAAAGTAAAGGTCTGCATGCCGCAATCACCTCTCCTGTTCTGACATACATACTCAGGAATATCCGGCATAATGGAATACTCCAGCGCACCTGCCCAGGGAATATTGCTCTTAAACCAGTAATAGATTTTCTTTACAATTTCCTCAGGGTCTTCTTCACCTGATACAATACTGTCGGCCAGATGCTTTATGTTTTCAGAAAAATGTATTTGCGGGAGCTGCTCCGGAGTATATTTTTTGTAGACGTCAGAATTTTTATCATATGGTTTTGCCTCGATCTGTTCCCGATTGAAATGCTGAGCGCTTGACTGATAAAGAAATGCTAATCTGAATACGGTAGGAACTCCCTTTTTCGCTGTCCCTTCCATATATACGGAACTATGTATTGCTGTGTCGGGTGCAATTATATAAGCTCCTGAAGAAGTGCCCAGCAACTGTACATTTTTCTGGCGCGGACCACCTTCTTTTGGCCATGGCAGCCAGCAGCGTATTTTTTCACCCTCAGGAACAACATCAGGATTAACACTAATGGTATAAATTATTTTCATGTTTACAGGAACTACAGGAATACCATTGTTCCCTGAATTTTTCAATACCTCCTGTGTATGCTTCATCCTGAAGACCAGGTCAGTATCTGTTGAATTTTCCCGAATCCATTCTTCTTTTTGTTCATGGAATTGCTTTAGCAGAAGCAAATTTGAGACAGTCCGCCTGAAATATTTTTTTTCTCCATTGATTAATCTTGCTTCAAGCCACGATTTATTTTCCCAATTAGCTATATCAACAGCTGAATAAGAAATTAATCTTTTCATCAGTTGGGCTTTAAGCTCTTCTTCAGTTACAGAAAAATCAATTATGATCCTCTCTGCTACTTGCCTGAGTGAGTCACTTGATGAAATAATTATTTTGTTTTCAGGACAGATTTTTTTAAGCGAGTCAGATAACTGAAATACTATCTTATAGTTACCCGATTCAAAATTCTTATTTAAATCCCTGAAGACCTGATCGCAATCAGTAGACGAATTGCAACTTAATAGAAATAAGAATAAAAATATTGGAATAGCTCTCATATTGAAATGCATAAAAATAAACGGGGCTGTTTAGCCCCGAAGTTATGAACTACTTTTTACACATCAAATTTTATCTGAAGAATCTGCTAATTGATTACCTTATATTTTTTCATAATCTGCGTTGTGTTCATCATAAAATCGATATACTGGGCGCGGTCATAGGGTAGCTTGTTTTCAGAATTTTTCTTTGACAGTTTCCCTTTGAAACGCTCAAGGTCTTTATAACCCTTTTTATCCATCCACTTTTCAATATCAGATATCATCGATCCGATTACTTCAAGCTTGTTCAAATACAGAGTGCTGACAACCTGTACAGCATCCGCACCGGCAAGAATCATTTTTATCACATCTGATCCCCATATAACTCCGGAATTTGCGCATATTGATGCCCTTGTAGTGCCATGGAGCAAACCTGCAAAGCGTAAAGGCAGCCTGTTATCTTCACTGTTGCTCAGACTATATGGGAAATGATGTTTTTCGGTCTGAATATCAATATCAGGCTGGAAAAGTCTGTTAAACACTATAATGGCATCAGCCCCGGCATTATCCAGTTCAGATATGAAACCAAGCGGATTGGAATAAAAGGGGCTTAGTTTAACTGAAACAGGAATTTTTACAGCTGATTTGACTTCCCTGAGTGTTTGTACCTGTTTTTTTTCAATATCCTCATAACCGTTATCAGATTTCTCAGGCAGGGTATAGAAGTTCAGCTCGAGTCCATCGACTCCCGTCTCTTCAAATTTTCGGGCATATTCTACCCAGGTTTCATCCAGAAGTGCATTGATACTGCCAATTACTGGTATGGAGACAGATTCTTTTGCTTTTTTCAGAGCAAT
The DNA here is from genome assembly GCA_038325595.1 of Bacteroidales bacterium. Lineage (GTDB taxonomy): Bacteria > Bacteroidota > Bacteroidia > Bacteroidales > VadinHA17 > LD21. The sequence goes on from JBBQJD010000015.1 coordinate 6,496, forward strand.
AAGATGTTCATCAATATTTAAATTTTCTGCTTTAGAGAATGGAAACAGGGTAACCATTTCAGCATTACGGTCCTCATATTCGGTTTTTCGCTCGTATGACTCGAGATTTTCGAGTTGTATCTGCTCTTCAAATAATGACTTAAATACAATTGCGGCTGCACCTGCTTCCTCAAGCCTTTTAAGGTTGAGAATGTTGGAAACCAGATTACTGGCTCCTACGATGATGGGGTTTTTCAACTCCAGTCCCATATATTTTGTTCTTAAATCGGCCATAGTACTTTATATATTAAGGTTTATAATAATAGACATGGTAATGCAGGATCCTGCATTTTTACAAACTTCTTCTTAAGAAACAAACATTATCTGAAAAGGTTTTCACCGGAAGATCGGATGATATTTATCTGTTTTTTTACTATATTAAATTCTTATCTTTCAAAAATATAAAGAGTGACTGTTAAATGTAAGTATCTATATATCAGATCATATTTTTGTTATTACAGATATTTGGAGAATTTAAAAATAATATAATAACTTATCTCTATTCTTACCTGAATGACGGAATTCTTTTTTCATTTTTTTAAAATTTTTCAAAATGATTAATGAAAAGCTCATAAATCCTGAGAGTATTGTTGTCGTTGGGGGATCAGACGATCTCTTTAAGCCGGGAGGGAAAGTCCTTAAAAATATTATTGACGGGCAATTCAAGGGAAACCTTTACGTAGTTAATTCTAAGCAGGATTTTGTCCAGGGTATTAAATCCTTCAGGGATATTGCCAGTCTTCCTGAAACAGATTTGGCCATTATTGCAGTATCTGCGAAATATTGTTTTGAAATTGTTGAAAAGCTTATTTCGGACAAGAATACCAGGGCTTTCATTATTATTTCAGCAGGATTCAGTGAAGCAGGCGAGGAGGGAAAAAAGCTTGAAAAGGAGCTTGTACGAATAACTGATATTGCAGGAGCTTCTCTTATTGGTCCAAACTGCATCGGAGTTGTTACCCGGTACTACCAGGGTGTCTTTACATCCCCCGTTCCCAAACTTAACAGCAAAGGTTGTGATTTTGTATCAGGTTCTGGCGCGACAGCTGTTTTTATTTTTGAATCAGCGATTCCGAAAGGCCTTAATTTCTCAAGTGTTTTTTCTGTGGGTAACAGTGCTCAGACAGGAGTGGAGGAGGTTCTGGAATATTGGGATAACACTTATGATCCGGCTACAAGCTCACCTATAAAACTGATTTATGTAGAAAGCATACGGAATCCGGATAAACTGCTTATTCACGCTTCCTCCCTGATACGCAAAGGTTGCAGGATAGCAGCAATCAAAGCAGGGATTACGGAAGCGGGGATCAGGGCTGCCACTTCACATACAGGTGCAATGGCGTCTTCCGATTCAGCAGTTGAGGCATTGTTCCGGAAAGCGGGAATTGTAAGGTGTTCAGGCCGGGAGGAATTGACCACTGTGGCATCTGTTTTTTTTCATAAAAACCTGAAGGGCAGGAATATAGCAATTATAACACATGCCGGAGGTCCCGCGGTAATGCTTACCGATGCATTATCTGCCGGAGGAATGAACATTCCGAAAATTACAGGGGAGAACCATGATCAGCTGATTTCAATGATGAATCCGGGTGCATCTGCTGATAACCCCATCGATATGATCGCCACTGCTACTACTGAACAGCTCGAAATGGTAATTGATTATGTCGACAAAAATATATCTCAGATAGACGGTATGAGTGTAATTTTCGGAAGCAATGGCATGGTTGACATTACAAATATCTATGATCTGCTCCATAGGAAAATTCAGGAATGCAATAAACCTCTGTATCCTATACTACCCTCTGTTACAAGTTCTTCAAAAGAACTGGAGTATTTTCTCAATAAAGGTCATGTTAATTTTCCGGACGAAGTAGTATTGGGTCGTGCACTTACCAAAATATCGAATACACCTTCCCCTGCAGAAGAGAAAATTTTTCTTGAGAATATAGAAGTGAGTACTATAAGGAAAATAATTAATGACGCCCCTGTCGGTTATGCAGAACCCGATCTGATTCAACAGCTGCTTAACTCTGTCAGCATACCTGTGGTGAAGGAAGCAGTGGCATCAACTGAGAGTGAGCTTCTGGGGGTTGTAAAAAATACCGGCTATCCTCTTGCATTGAAGGTCGTCGGCCCGGTTCATAAATCAGATGTTGGCGGAGTTACCCTTAACATAAAATCAGAAAAGCATCTTCTGGCAGAATTCAACAGGATGATGCTGATAAAAGAAGTAACAGCTGTACTGGTGCAGGAAATGCTTTCAGGAACGGAACTTTTTATCGGTGCAAAATATGAACCAGGCTTCGGACATATAATTCTTTGCGGTTTGGGTGGAATATTTGTAGAAGTACTTGGCGATGTTTCCTCAGGGCTTGCCCCACTGACGTTCAATGAAGCTGAATCAATGATCAGAAGTCTCAGGAGTTATAAGATCATTCGTGGTACACGCGGAAAGCCCGGAATAAATGAAGCTAAGTTTGCTGAAATAATTGTAAGGCTTTCAAGTTTACTAAGGTATGCAACTGAAATAAAAGAAATGGATCTCAATCCTCTGATAGGAAGCACCGATCATATTACCGTTGTTGATGCGAGGATTAGAATTGAAAGGTAAAATTTTTACATTATCTGCTATATGTCTATATTCGGACTATTTTAATTTAAAAATAAATTTATTATCATGATTATTCATCAGCTATCAATCTTCCTTGAAAACAAACCAGGACGGCTTACTGATGTTCTTGAAGTTCTTGGTGCGGAGAATATCAGGATAACTGCTCTGAGTGTTGCTGATACAGCGGAATATGGCATACTGAGACTTATAGTTCCGGAACCTGAAAAAGCAAGAATGCTTCTAAAGAAACACAGTTTCACTGTTAATCTGACTGAAGTTATCTCTGTTATTGCTCCGAATGAGGCACAGCATTATGCAAAGGTTCTGAAAGTGCTTTCGGATGTGGAGATCGGGGTGGAATATACATATGCATTTTCGGTCGGTGAAAAATCAATAATTATTCTTCGCTGCAGTAACACAGATGAAGCCATTCGGGCACTTAAAAGTCATGAAATGGAGTTGCTGAGAGCGAGTGATTTGTACAAAATATAACCAAGCTCCCGGTATTGGAGCAATTAAAAATTTTCATATGGATATTTGGAACCGCCATTTCGAATGTATGGATCGGGATGGACTAAGGAATGTTCAGAGTGACAGACTAAGGGAGACAGTGGAAAGAGTATATTTCAATGTACCCTACTACAGGCAGAAAATGCAGGAGGCCGGCATTGGCCCCGAAAACATTAATTCGATTGATGATCTTTCCAGGCTGCCATTCACTACGAAGCAGGATCTGAGAGATAATTATCCTTTTGGCTTGTTTGCTGTACCAATGAGTGAAATCGTGCGAGTGCACGCTTCTTCCGGAACAACAGGAAAACCAACAGTTGTAGGTTATACCCGCAACGATATTGCAACATGGTCAGAAGTCATGGCACGTACTCTTACTTGCGCCGGTGCAAACCGGAATGATTTTATCCAGGTTGCCTATGGTTATGGATTATTTACAGGAGGACTCGGACTGCATTATGGCGGAGAGAAAATAGGAGCATCCGTCATTCCCATTTCAGGTGGAAATACATTCAGACAGATCCAGTTAATGCACGATTTCGGTAGTACGGTTCTGGCATGCACACCTTCATATGCGCTGTTTCTTGCAGAAGCGATTGAAGAGAGTGGAATCAAACGCGAAGACATGAAGCTTCGCGTGGGGGTATTCGGCGCTGAGCCGTGGACAGAAAATATGCGGCGCGAAATTGAAGAAAAGCTAAAAATAAAGGCTATAGATATTTATGGTCTTAGCGAGGTTATTGGCCCGGGTGTGGCAAGCGAATGCCTCGTCCAGGAGGGATTGCATATAAATGAAGATCATTTTTTCCCCGAGATTATTGATCCTAAAACCCTGGAGGCGCTGCCTTCCGGAATTGTTGGAGAACTGGTATTCAGCACATTAACAAAAGTTGGTTTGCCTTTAATACGCTACCGCACCCGTGACCTTACAAGGCTTAACTATGAAAAATGTAAATGCGGAAGAACACTTGTAAGGATGGATAAATGTCTCGGTAGAAGCGATGATATGCTGATAATTCGAGGAGTTAACCTCTTCCCGTCGCAGGTTGAAAGCGTTTTGCTTGAGATCAGTGGTATCAAACCGCATTACCTTTTAATAGTGGAACGTATAAATAATCTGGATTCTCTTGAATTGAGGGTCGAAGTGGAAGAAGAATTTTTCCAGGATAAGATAAGCGAGCTGGAATCTTTGCGGCGGAAGATTCAGGATACCATCGAAAACTCAATAGGCCTTGGTTTAAAGGTGACTCTTGTCGAACCGAAAACAATTGAAAGAAGCGAAGGAAAATCCCGGCATGTCATTGATAAAAGAAAGTTCTGATTTAAGAAAAGTACTAATACATATGGATCTTTTTCTTTCTTATTTAAGGCAATTAAACAGGTCAGGACAAATTCGTTGTTTTTTTTACCTTTGTCTCCGAAATTCAGGAATTTAAACGGATGAAAAATACGCCGGTAGATCATAATATTGTTAAAAAAATTCTCATCGGAAGCGGAATAAGTGATCTTGGAACAGCAAGCATCAGAGAACTGGTCAAACTTGTCAACCAGATAGAGAGTGCTACCGGAGTAAGATTTATCAGGATGGAGATGGGTGTACCCGGTCTTCCTTCCCCATCAATCGGAATAGAAGCTGAAATTGAAGCTCTGAAAAAAGGAGTCGGATCGGTATATCCGGATATTGAAGGATTAAAATCACTCAAGGAAGAAACCGCACGGTTCATTAAGCTTTTTCTTAATGTCGGAATAGATCCTGAAGGCTGTGTTCCTGTTGTTGGATCAATGATGGGTGCAATGGTAAGTTTTCTTGTTGCCAACAGAAATGACAGAACAAAAGAAGGTACACTCTTTATTGATCCCGGATTTCCGGTTCAGAAGCAGCAGGTAAAAATGCTTGGTCATGATTATTATGCTTTTGATGTTTATAATTACCGTGGAAAAAAGCTGAAAGCTAAGCTGGAATCTTATCTCAAAACAGGTAAAATATCTTCCCTTCTTTATTCCAATCCGAATAATCCATCATGGTTATGTCTTACTGAAGAAGAGCTTTCAATAATAGGAAAACTGTGTCTCGAGTATGATGTTATTGTAATTGAAGATCTTGCATACTTTGGAATGGATTTCCGCAAGGATTATTGTGTTCCGGGCCAGCCTCCGTTCCAGCCGACTGTTGCCCGGTATACAGATGAATATATTTTGTTGATTTCCAGCTCCAAGATCTTAAGCTATGCAGGACAGAGGATTGGAATGGTCGCGATATCAGATAAACTCTTTCACAGAACTTATCCTGATCTTTTAAGGTACTATTCCACTGATAAATTTGGACATTCAGTTATCTTTGGTGCTTTATACGGATTGTCAGCCGGTGTTGCACATTCGGTTCAGTATGGTTTTGCTGCTGTACTTAAGGCGGTTAATGAAGGGGTGTATAAATTCAGGGATGATGTTCTTGAATATGGGGAAAAAGCCTGCGAGATGAAAAAAATGTTTGTATCAAATAATTTTGAAATAGTATATGACAGGGATCTGGATGAACCCATTGCTGATGGATTTTATTTCACCATCTCATATCCGGAATTAACAGGTTCACAGTTAGTTGAGGAACTCCTCTATTACGGGATCAGTGCAATTTCGCTTGTGATTTCAGGCAGCGAACGCCCTGGTCTCCGGGCATGTGTTTCTCTGGTATCAAGGGATCAGTTCCCTGATATGGCAAAGAGGTTAAAGTGTTTTTCTGAAGATCATCCTTTAAACAATAACAATAAATAGTTATATGGCAAAAATCAGAGGCAGTATTGTTGTAAATGTTGAGAGATGCAAAGGGTGCGAAGTCTGTATGGTAACCTGCCCTACAGGAACAATCGCAATGGCGGATGAAGTGAATGGAAAGGGTTACAATTTTGCATATCCGGCCAATCCTGAATTATGCATAGGTTGCGCCAATTGCGCAATGGTTTGTCCCGACGGTGTTATAACAGTTTATAAAACAAAAATTTAGACCAGGTGATGAAGGAATTGAGATTAATGAAAGGTAATGAGGCGGTTGCAGAAGCTGCGATACGTGCCGGTGCCGATGGTTATTTTGGCTATCCTATTACACCGCAGAGTGAAATTCTGGAGTACCTGATGGAAGCAAATCCATCTCAGACTACAGGCATGGTAGTTTTGCAGGCTGAGAGTGAGATTGCTGCAATTAATATGGTATATGGCGGAGCGGGCTGCGGTAAAAAAGTATTGACAACGTCATCTTCGCCCGGTATAAGCCTTAAGCAGGAAGGAATAACTTATATTGCCGGGGCTGAGCTGCCATGCCTGATTGTTAATGTTGTGAGAGGAGGTCCCGGGCTGGGAACAATTCAGCCTGCCCAGTCAGATTATTTTCAGGCGACCAAAGGCGGCGGTCATGGTGATTATCATCTTATAGTACTTGCTCCATCATCAGTTCAGGAGATGGCTGACTTTGTCGACCTTGGCTTTGAACTCGCATTTAAATACCGTAATCCGGTTATGATGCTTTCAGACGGCGCCATAGGACAGATGATGGAGAAAGTTTATCTGAGTCCGCAAAAAGAAAGGTCTAAAACTGTACCAGAATGGGCAACAACAGGTAAACCACCAACAAGAGAACGCAATATCATTACCTCACTTGATCTCGACCCGAATAACCAGGAACTGTTTAACAGAAAGCTCATTGCCAAATATAATGAGATCAAGGAAAAAGAAGTCCGTTTTGAGGAATTTCAAATTGAAGATGCCGAATACCTCTTTGTTGCTTACGGCACCAGTGCAAGGGTTTGTATGAAAGCTGTGGAAATAGCCCGTAGTCAGGATATTAAAGTTGGTTTGCTTCGGCCAATAACCCTGTATCCATTTCCTTCAAAACAGATAAGGGAGTTGTCGGCGAAGATGAAACTGATCCTCTCAGTGGAGATGAGTGCCGGACAGATGATTGAAGATGTGCTTCTTGCTGTTAACGGGAGAGTTCCGGTGTTTCATTTTGGGAGAATGGGTGGTATAGTCACAACACCTGAAGAGGTGGTTGAAGAGTTGAAATCAAAAATAATAGGAGGCTGAGACATGATTGAGTTCACTGGGATAAAAGAAATAATCAAACCTGAAAATCTGGTTTACAGGAAGACAGACATAATGACAGAAAACGTCCTGTCGTACTGCCCGGGATGCGGACATGGTACTGCTCACAGGATACTTGCTGAGATAATCGATGAAGAAGGTCTTCAGTCAGAAGTTATCGGTGTTTCACCTGTAGGTTGTTCCGTATTTTTATATAATTATATTGATATTGACTGGCAGGAAGCTGCTCACGGACGTGCTCCTGCAGTTGCGACTGCCATAAAAAGGCTGATGCCTGAAAAGTTCGTGTTTACTTACCAGGGCGACGGTGATCTTGCAGCAATAGGTACTGCTGAAACTATTCATGCCTGCAACAGGGGAGAAAACTTTCTGATAATATTTATCAATAATGGAATATATGGAATGACAGGTGGCCAGATGGCTCCGACAACCATTCCGGGTATGAAATCATCAACTTCACCATTCGGAAGAGATGTTAAAACAATGGGGAACCCTCTGAAAATGACGGAGATAGTTGCCACTCTTCCGGGAACGTACTATGTTACACGGCAGAGCGTTCATACAGCTGCCAATGTCAAAAAAACGAAAAAAGCAATAAGAAAAGCAGTTCAGTACCAGAAGCTCGACAGGGGAACCTGCTTTATTGAAATAGTATCGAATTGTCCTTCAGGCTGGAGAATGAATCCGGTAGAGTCAAATAAATGGATGGAGGAAAATATGTTCCCATATTACCCGCTTGGAGATCTAAAGATTCCTGCGGAATAGATAATTCAAACTAATAAAGAAATTTCTGAAAAAATGACTGAAGAAATAATTATAGCCGGTTTTGGGGGACAGGGAGTTCTTTCAATGGGTAAAATTATGGCATATTCAGCCGTAATGCAGGACATGGAAGTTAGCTGGATGCCTTCATATGGTCCCGAAATGAGGGGTGGCACTGCCAATGTAATGGTTATTATCAGCAACGAACGGATCAGTTCTCCTATAATAAGACATTTCGATACTGCAATAATTCTTAACCAGCAATCGCTCGATAAGTTTGAAAGTTCAGTTAAACCGGGTGGCTGTCTTATCTATGACAGCAATGGAATCACACGTCATCCCTCGAGAAAGGATATTACCATCTATCGTGTCGATGCCACCGAAGAGGCTGCAAGGATGAATAGCTCAAAAACATTCAACATGATAGTTCTTGGAGGATACCTGAAGGTAAAGCCAATTATTGAGCTGAAAAATGTTATCAAGGGATTAAAAACGTCGCTACCTGAGAGATATCATCATCTGATCCCCATGAATGAAAAAGCGCTGATAAGAGGTGAAGAATTGATTTTAGAAGTCAGTAGATCTGCTTCGGAATAGAATCTTTTTAAGCACAGAGGCGCAAAGAACATCGGGGTTAGAGTGTGCTTTGTAATATAGATGATCAAGCAGGTAGGCGAAAGCCTGAGGCGTCTTTTCATTTTTCATAGAAATGCATCTCCTTAATGTACTTCCACACAGGTGGAGAAAGGAAATACGACATATCTTTTCCACTCCTGATTCCATTCCTGATAAACGTCCCTGAGATTTCCATCAATGGTGCTTTAACAGGATGAACATGAGCTTCGGAAAGGATCTGAAGCAGAAGGGGCGAGGCAGGTTTTGGAGTATCGGGCCTGGGATATACATAAATCTCGTATTTTCTTACCAGCTCCTCAACATTTTTCCATTTATGAAGTGTATTAAGATTATCCTCTCCTACAACAAGGCAGAATTTATTATCAGGGTATTTTTCTTCCAGATATATCAGTGTATCAATAGTATAAGAAGGAACAGGAAGCTTGAATTCTATATCTGATGCCTTGAGCTTCAGATTATCAGCAATTGCCAGCTGAGTCATATACAGACGCTGATGTCCTGCCAGAAGGGTTTCCTTTTTTTTCAATGGATTGTGGGGGCTGACGACGAACCATACCTGATCAAGATCTGTAAACTCTGTCATATAGCCTGCGATAGCCTGATGTCCAATGTGAACAGGGTTAAATGATCCGAAGTATAAGCCGGTTTTCACCATCGATCTTGTCGTTAACTCAAAAGAAAAGATTTAACAATATCCAAAGCTTCTTTTCTGGCCAGTTCCAGATGATTGTTTTCTATAATATGATCGAAAAATTCAGCAAGCCTGATCTCGTCCCGGGCTTTTTCAACTCTCATTTTTACCTTTTCCATGCACTCTGTTCCTCTCCCGACAAGCCTTTCTTCAAGAGCTTCAATTGAGGGTGGCATTATAAAAATTGCAACAGAATCTGTTCCGAATTTATTTTTCAGGTTTATTCCACCCTTCGGATCAACATCAAACAAGACACTTTTGCCAATTTTCCATATTCTTTCAAGCTCGCTTTTCAGGGTACCATAGAAGCAGTCCTTATAAACTTCCTGCCATTCAATGAATTCATTATTTTCAATCTTCTTCCTGAATTCAGATTGATTCAGGAAATAATAATCCTTCCCGTCCTCTTCATTCCCTCTTAAAGGTCTTGTTGTTGCTGAAACAGAAAATGACAGAGATGGTTCATTTTCCAACAGATGTCTGACTATTGTAGTTTTTCCTGCACCAGAGGGTGCTGAAATTATGATAAGCTTTCCTTCCATTGACTATCTTGTGCTTCTTACCCGGAGTGTGATATAAAAATATCTATAATACATTGAACGTTTGTTCCTTAACCTTTTCCAGCTCATCTTTCATCATTACAACAAGCTTCTGAATGGATGCATCATTGGCCTTTGAACCAATAGTATTGATCTCACGCCCTATTTCCTGTGTGATGAAATTTAATATTTTTCCATTCGGAGCAGGGTTGGTCATTGTTTCCAGGAAATAATCACAATGAGTTTTTAATCTGACTTTTTCCTCGTTGATGTCATATTTCTCCAGATAAAAGATGAGTTCCTGTTCAAACCTGTTTTTATCGATATTCTCTGTACCCTGACTGTCCTGCAGTATATTCAGAAGCTTTTCCCTTACTTTGGTAATCCTTCCGGCTTCAAATGTCTGCACAGTCACCAGCAGAGACAAAATCTTTTCCATTCTCTTTGTAAGATCGGTCATAATTGATTTCCCTTCCTCCATCCTGTAAAGGTCAAGCATGTTGACTGATTCGATAATCTGACTCTTTATTGTATCCCACTCTGCATCTGTCATCTCTGCTTTTTCAGTTTTCAGGGTATCCGGCAATTTCATTATGGCTGTAAAGATCTGATCATCAAGATTAATTTTAAGCTCTGCTGCTATCTCTTTAAATTGCCCGTAGTAATTTCTGACTACCGATTTGTTGATCATCGTATCGACCTCACCATCAATGATATCGACATAAATTGTAAGATCAATTTTTCCTCTGTCGAGTTTCTGGCTGATGAGATTCCTGATCTCAGGTTCCTTATCCTTTAGAAGCCAGGGCAGCTTTGTATTTAAATCAAACTGTTTTGAATTTAGCGATTTTATTTCTATGATAATTCTTCTCTTTGGAGTTTCGGCTATAGCCTTTCCATAGCCTGTCATGGATTTTATCATCTAACCTTTATTTTTTATGATCTGAGTTTTGAAAGTTACAAATTCTCGTTGTATTTAACAATTGACTTCTTTTTCCAAAGGCCTGATTTATAGTACATGAATGTCAATCCGAGACCCACTATCCATCCTACCGGAATTGACCACCATATACCTGATGCACCAATCTTTTCTGATAAGAACCATGCCAGAGGTATTCTGATTATCCAAAGTGAAAGAAGGGAAAAAAACATTGGGAGTAAGGTAGCCCCTGCACCTCTCATTACTCCGTTATATATAAACATCATGGTGAAAAAGATATAGAAAGAACTCACAATCATAAGGTACTGGTAGCCCCACCTTATGACTTCGGGATCTTTTGTAAACATCCGCATAAGATAATTGCCAGAGATGATAATAAAAATAGTTGTGACGATTGTTACCAGTCCTGACATTTTAACTGTTGAAATCAGTCCTGCCCTTATTCTATCGGGTTTATTGGCTCCTATGTTCTGACCCACGAAGGTAGTAATTGCCTGTGCAAAAGACATTGCCGGTACGGTTGCAAGAGCGTCAAGACGGCTGGCAACTGAAAAACCTGCTATCACATTGGTACCGAATTTATTAACTATGCTCATCAGGGCTAATCCCCCGATAGCGACAAGAGTCTGCTGAACACCTGTAGGAAGGCCGATCCTGATGCTTTGCATGAATATCTCCCGGTCGAAATGAAGTCCTTTTATGGCAATTCTAATAATTTTATGTGTTTTGTTAAGCCAATAAATAGCCAGACTGAAAGCAACTGCATTTGCAATAAGAGTAGCATAAGCAGCTCCTGCTACACCCCACTTAAAAACAGCTACAAAGAGAAGGTCAAGAACTATATTTGTCAGGGTGGCAACTATCAGAAAATAAAGTGGTGTTTTTGAATCACCCAGTCCCCTGAGAACAGCACTGGTACCATTATATCCGAAAAAGATTATCATTCCTGAAAGGTAAATACGGAGGTAGAGTGTTGCCTGCGGCATAATTTCTTCAGGCAAACCAAGCAGCCGGAGAAGTGGTTCAGCGATGATAATTCCAATGATGGTAGTAATAACGCCGGCAACTGCACTATAAATGTACATCGTGTCAATTGCTTTTTTAACTCTTGCAAGATCGCCGGCGCCAAAATACTGGGATATAACAACAGTTGTACCCATAACGATACCGATGATCATCGACACCATGACAAATATAACAGGAAAAGATGCACCTACTGCTGCAAGTGCTTCTTTTCCAACGTAGTTCCCAACAACGACGCTATCAATGACACTGAATAGCTGCTGGAAAACATTTCCAAGAAGCATCGGTGCTGCAAATCTGAAAATGAGCTTCCCTTCATTCCCGTTTGTAAGATCCTGCATTGATTTTATTTAGAAATGCAAAGGAAGTCATTTATAGATTATTATCAAAGCATACTAGAACCTCTCGAGTCCCACAGTAAAATGTCTCAGAATTGGAGCTTCACTTATGATTTTAACTCCTCTTTTTATTTTATCCCGACTTTCAAAAACATTTTTCACAGCTGCAGCAACATAATTCATATGATTATCCGAGTAAACCCTCCTGGGAATTGCAAGACGCACCATTTCCTGTTCAGGATACCTGTTTTCACGGGTTTCAGGATCACGGTCAGCCATTAATGCCCCAATTTCAACTGCCCTCACGCCACCTTCAATATACAATTCCACAACAAGCCTCTGGGCCGGAAACTCATCCCGGGGAACTTCAGGAAGGAATTTTTTGGCATCAATAAATATTGCATGTCCTCCAAAAGGTTCAAGAAGCGGTATGCCAAATTCCTTTAATTTATTACCAAGATATGCAACCTGCCTTATCCGTGATTCGAGATATGAAAATTCAGTACCTTCATACAATCCCCTGGCCAGGGCATTCATATCTCTTCCCGACATGCCTCCATAGGTTATATAACCTTCGAACATTATATTAAATGTTGAAGCCTGCAAAAATAATTCCTCATCCCTGAAACATATAAATCCTCCCATATTCACAATTGCATCCTTTTTTGAACTCATTGTTATTGCATCAGCGTAAGAAAACATCTCCCTTGCTATATCCCTGATGTCTTTATCAGCATATCCATCTTCACGCATTTTAATAAAATATGCATTTTCTGCAAACCTGGCTGAATCTATAATCAACCTTACACTGTATTTCCGTGCCAGAGAGCTGACTTCCCTTATGTTTGCCATACTTACCGGCTGTCCTCCGGCAGTATTGTTTGTCACTGTTATTATAATACAAGGTATCTTCCCCGGACCATTTTCATTCAGAACCCTTTCCAATTTGGAAATGTCGGTATTTCCTCGGAAAGGATTCGATGCATCCTCATTGCAGCTGGCTTCACAGGGACAATCAATTGCTGTAGCTTTTCTGAATTCAATATGCCCTTTGGTTGTGTCAAAGTGCGAATTTCCGGGAACAATGTCTCCCTCTTTCACCAGAACGGAAAAAAGGACATTTTCTGCTGCCCTTCCCTGATGTGTAGGGAGAAAAAATTCAAAACCTGTAATTTCACTGACGGCCTGTTTCAGATTATAATATGAGGTTGCACCTGCATAACTCTCATCTCCAACCATCATTCCAGACCATTGTTTATCGCTCATTGCTCCTGTACCTGAATCAGTAAGCAGATCAATGATGACCTGCTCTGATCTCAGCCTGAATAGATTGAATGCTGCTTCTTTTATCCATTTTTCCCTCTGATCTCTTGTACTGCTGTATATGTTTTCCACCATTTTTGTTTTAAATGGTTCCACAAACGGTAATTCCATAACTTTAAATATTAATGACTGAAAAGAATTTTTATTTATTATACTCATTAAACCTCATCTTCAACAGATTGATTATTAAATTTATTATAAATTGAAGGAGTAGAAAAAATACTGAATGAAGGGGATTCAAAACAGGATTAAAAAGAAATCTCTGTTTTTGATGTTTTTATATACATCAGAGCAGGCCTTTTCCGTTATTGGATTAACAGACATATTTTTTTTAAAAGAATTTTTACAAAATTAAATGTATTTTGCGAATTATTAATCAACAAATAAAATCCGAACTAATCGTATCATTATGAGAGAAAACGTTCTTAAATTATCTCTTATTATTATTTTTATAAGCACATGGTTATCAGCATATTCCCAGGAAATAGCTCAGGATATTGCTGACGAGTCGATAGCCGACAGTATTGTGATAGATTCATTAAGGAACAAAGACCTTATTCTTATAAAAAACAGGAAAGCACCAGAAATAATCCTTTCTTCAGAGGAAGCTATAGAATATCTCCAGAAGAAATATAAGCGGCAATACTGGAATGATGAAAATGATCCATTACGTAAAGCCCTGGGTCAACTTGTATTCGAAGCTTCCAATCCTCCTTATGATTCTGCCGAATACTTTCTTCTGAAATATCCTTTTGATTCACTTAAGATTTCATGGGATAAGTTTTATATATGGGAACCATTAAGGTTAAAGATCCCCTATGTTGGAACGCCGCAATTTCCAATATCGTCTGAAGCAGATACAAATAAAATTTCAGAGGTTACCGATTCACTTTTAATTTCAGAATCACTTTCAAACCTGGATTCACTAAGGATGGCGTCAGGTTTAAAAGATACCACAATAATGGTAATAATTGATACTCTGTATAATGTCACTTCCTCTAAATCAGGATTTCCCTTTAAATATTTTGATTTTCCATATCAGGCTGATTCAATGAAAGTTGCAGTAGATGCTCTTATAAAACAGCTTGAGGAACGCGATTCAACTATTCTGAATTTTACAGGCTCCGGCAAAATGGTCACTTCTGTATGGCTTAATTCAAAGTCAGAAAGGATGGCCCGTTACTGGCTGAAAAATGAATTTTCCGATTCAGTAACAATCTGGATCGGTAATCCCTCCAGGGATACAATAGGCTTGTATCTTGAACAGGGAGTTTATTTCCGCAGACCAGTCAAACAGGGTAATTATGCAGGTGCAAAAATTAACCTGGAATCAATAGATAATTCTAAACTGCTTGCATCACAGAAAATCGTCCTTAAGCAACAGTTGTGGAAATTCAGAACAGAAGCTTCTTATACCCTCAGTCAGGCATCTCTTACCAACTGGGTTAAAGGAGGTGAGAACAGTATTGCAACAGCACTCGATTTAACAGGTTATGCCGACTATAATAATAAGTATTTAAAGCTGTCCTCAAATCACTTTGCAAGGATGAAACTCGGATTTCTTGCATCAGGGGGTAAAGGAATCAGAAAGAACCTCGATCTAATTGAGACCAACTCAAAACTCAATCATAAAGCTTTTGGTAAATTTGACTTCAGTGGTATCATGTTGTTTAAAACACAGCTTGTTCCGGGGTATAATTATACAAAAGTCAATGAAAGAGATACTTCCATCATGGTTTCAAAATTTATGAACCCTGCAGTTCTTACAATTGGTTTGGGTCTTGACTATAAGCCTAATAAAGTGACTTCCTTAAACTTCTCTCCTTTATCTTTTAAGGGCACTTTTGTTAATGATCCTGCCTATATGAATAATAGTTATGATTCAACACGCATTGACCAGACCAAATATGGTATCGAAAAAAATAAAATGTCAAAAGTTGAACCAGGTGCCAGTTTCATGATCTCAAATATTTATAAACCTCACAAAAATGTAAGTATCACCAACCGGTTGCAGCTATTTACAAATTATATAGATAACCCGCTTAACATTGACGTGGACTGGGAAGTGATTGTTTCAGCAAGTCTGAATTGGTATACTGATGTAAGGCTGAACACACACCTGATCTTTGATGATGATACCAGGACGCCGGAACTTGACAGATACGACAAACCGATATTGAGGCCCGATGGAACCAATAAAGAGACAGCCAGAATTCAGTTCAAGGAGATGCTTGGGTTTTCCTTTGTTTTTAAATTCTAGCAGAGATACTAAAGATCTTTCTGGTATATCCTGAATTTTTTAACGACCTGACAGCCGATTCTTTCATATTCATTTCTCATCCTGGTATTATTTTCAAGGACAAGATGACTGTCTATTGTATCCATTTTATGTTTAATGCCCGATTGAAGTATTTTAACTCCCATTAAAACCTCCAGACCTTTTCCCCGGAATTCCTTTTTCACTCCGCCAAGCATCATCAGCAGCTTTCTTGACCGGCGGGAGGCAATAAGGATTTTGATTATTCCAAAGGGCAGCATCCTGCCTTTTGCATTCCTTATGCCGCTGCTGAGATCAGGCAGACCAATTGCAAACCCTATAAGTTGGCCATTTGATTTAATAACTTTTACAAAATGAGGATCAAGGATTGGCAGATAACGGGCTGCAAAGTCTGTTTTTTCCTTATCGTCAAGGGGAACAAAGCCATAGATATCTGCAAAAGTCTCATTCATAAGTTCCAGTACATCAATGATATAAGGTTTAATTTCTTTTTTGGAATTGAATTCAATAATCCTGTACTCCTCATTATTATCGACTCTTGTCAGAACCTTCTCATAAACAAGCGGAAGTTGTTCAGGCAGCTTTCCCAGGTAATTAACAAGATCAATCTTTTTTTCATATCCTTCAGTTGTTAAAAGTTCCGGCATGTATGCGGAGTTATTGGGACTGGTCATAAATTGCGGATATTCAAATCCCTCAACCTGGAAACCCTGAGGATCCTTATCAGAAAATCCCAGCGGACCTATTATTTTTGTCATCCCGTTCTGCCTGGTCCATTCTTCTGCTTTGGTTATGAGAGCATGAAATACTTCAGTTTCATTATAACATTCCATGAAACAAAACCGTCCATGCTGTTCATTATTAATTGAATTATACCTTCTGTTGATAATGCCCATAATTCTTCCGACAGGTTCCCTGTCGCGATATGCAAGAAGTAATATTGCATCTGTATACTTGAAGGACTTATTTTTTTTCTTGTCGAATAAAACCCATTCATCCATATAAATTGGGGGTAGCCAGTCTGGTTCATTCTTATGAACTTTTTCAGGCAGATATATGAAATCACGCAGGTCTTTTCTATTAAGCACTTCTTTAATGATCAACTCCCCCATAGAAACAAATATTTAAAAATTTGAAGTGAAATCTTAATTATTAACAATTATAGAAATAATTTGGCAATTTCTACTGATACCTGACAAGCAGATCCAAAATAATGAAGATTGAAAACAGGATGCTTGCGAAACCATTTGTTGTGCCGAATGCGACAGTGACCCTGCTGAGATCATTATATTTTACGATAAGATGCTGATAGATCAGAAGGAAGGAAAATACTGCAGCTCCTGTCCAGAAAAGCCAACCGCCATTCCCCACGGACCCTGCAATTATGACCAGTATTATGGTAACCACATGAACGAATATTGAAATAATTATGGCTCTTTTTCTCCCGGTGGCTGAAGGCACCGAATGAAGACTCATGGATTTATCAAACTCATCATCCTGCAGGGCATAGATTATATCGAATCCGCTTACCCAGGTGAGCACAATAAGTGAATATATAACGGGAAGAAGGCTGAAATGTCCCGTCACTGAAATATAAGCTCCTATGGGTGCCAGACTTAAGCCGAGTCCCAGTATAAAATGGCAGAGTGCAGTAAACCTTTTGGTAAGGCTGTATCCAAGAATTATGAGCAGGGCAAGTGGTGAAAGTAACAAAGTCAGATTATTTATGAAGAATGTGGTTGATATAAAAAGTACCGAATTGACAATAACAAATACTGCGGCTGATCTTTTACTTACAATTCCTGAAGGTATCTCGCGGTTTTTTGTTCTTGGATTAATTGCATCGAACTCTCTGTCAACCAGTCTGTTAAATCCCATTGCTGAATTCCTGGCAAAGATCATGCAGAGAATTATCAGAAGAAGAAGCCGCAGACTGAAATCATAATCATCCCATAATACTGCAATGGAAAATCCTATAAAGGCAAAGGGCATTGCAAATACTGTATGGCTGAACTTTACGAGTGAAAAATAGTTCCTGACGGTCTGATAGAAGGTTGTCATTGTTCCAGAAGCTTCCTGTAAGTTTCAAAATTTTCCTGATCGAATGTCACAAATATCACCCTTTCAGGATATTTATTTTTTTCAAGGAATCTTTTAGTTTCATTTACAGCAATCATGGCAGCCTGATCTTTAGGAAACCTGTAGGCACCTGTTGAGATTCCGGGAAATGCAATTGATTTAAGTTTCCTCCCCTTTGCAATGGCAAGACTTGTCTGATAGCAGGATGTGAGCAGTTCATATTCATCATTTGTGCCGCCATGCCATACGGGACCCACAGTATGAATAATGTATCTTGCTTTAAGATTATAACCGCTGGTTATTACCGATTTCCCGGTTTCGCATCCATCAATGCTAAGGCATTCATTGTAAAGCTCAGGCCCTGCGGCCTTATGTATTGCTCCGTCAACACCACCGCCTCCAAGCAGGGAACTGTTGGCTGCATTCACTATTGCATCAACATCAAGAGTAGTAATATCGCCTTTGATAAGTTCGACCCCCGGCTTCCTCATTATCTTATCTGCGCATTAAGTTCTTTTTCAAAAACCCTGATAAGATTGTTCATCACCTTATCTATATTCTTGTCAGTAAGTGTTTTGAGATCATCGCGAAGAATGAAGCTTACTGCATAGGATTTTTTGTTTTTTCCAAGATTGTCACTTTCATAAACATCGAAAAGGCTGACGTCCTGAAGAATGTTTCTTTCTGTTCTGATTGCGAGATCCCTTATCTGTGAAAACTTTATTTCCCTGTTGAGCAATAAAGCAAGATCACGTCTGACCGAAGGATATTTCGGAAGCTCGGAGTATGAGATTGAAAGCGACTTAATGAGTTTAAGTATCATATCCCATTCTATATGTGCATAATACACTTCATGCCCGATGTCAAACCTGGATAGTTCGCTTTTAGAAATTCTTCCTGCTTCAGCAATGATCTTATTGTTCAATTTATAAGTCAGCGATTCAGCAAAGTACTTTTTCCCTGTCTCACCGTTTGCCATTTCTTCCGGCCTGAAACCTAACCTTGAAAAAATCATTTCAACATAGGATTTTATATTGAAAAAGTCAGTAGGATTGGTTTTGCTGTTCCAGCTGATACGGTTTGTATTTCCTGAAATAAAAAGATCCAGGGCGCGGGTTTCGGTGAAATTTTCCACCCGTGGGTTTGTTGCATCGCTTTTACTGAAAAAATAGCAGTTTCCGAATTCATAAAATTTAAGGTCGTGGTTTTGTCTGTTCAGGTTCCACATTACTGAGCTGAGTCCGCCATAAAGAAGCGACTGTCTCATTGCATTCAGATCTGAACTTAACGGATTAGCAAGTATCACGAGCTTTTCTTTGTCAAAGTCTTCATGCTGCTCATACCAGGCTGACGGATTAAGGCTGTTGCACATGATCTCTGCAAAACCGTTTGCAGAAAGCATATCAGATATAATATTCACAACTTTGTCCTTGTCAGGCTTATCCTGATATGTCAGTGTGGAATTCACATGATTGCTGATTGCGACATTGTTATATCCATAGATCCTGAGGATCTCTTCAATAACGTCGGCTTCCTTTTTAACATCAACCCGGTAAGTGGGAATATCCAGTATAAGACTATCAGGGGTTTCGTTATTGATTTCAATATCGAGCAGACTGAGTATTCTCTTTATCAGGTGGGGGTCTATCAGCTTGCCAATAAGTCTGTTGATGTTTTTATAAGTTATTTCTATCCTTGATTTTTTTACCGGATTTTTATAAACATCCACAATTTCAGAGGAGATTAATCCCCCGGCAATATCCTTTATCAGCATGATAGCTCTTTTCAGTGCCCAGGTTGTTATTTCCGGATCAGCACCTCGTTCAAAGCGGAAAGAGGCATCGGTTTTCAGAGTATGCCTTTTTGAGGTTTTCCTGATTGCTACCGGGTTGAAGTATGCACTTTCGAGGAAAATATTCTTTGTGGAGGTTGTTACGCCTGATTTGATTCCCCCAAAAACACCCGCAATGCACATTCCTTCCTTAGTATTGCAAATCATAAGATCTTTTGAAGAAAGGCTTCTTTCAGCTTCATCTAGCGTTATGAACTTACTGCCGGCAGGAAGGTTCTTAATGATGACTTTTTTACCATCAATCTTATCAGCATCAAAAGCATGAAGGGGCTGCCCTATTTCGTACTGGACATAATTTGTAATATCGACTACATTATTTATAGGATTAAGTCCGATAGCCCGGAGTTTATTCTTGAGCCAGACAGGCGATTCTCCGATAGTTACACCACTGATTGTTATTCCTGAATAACGCGGACAATCTTCAGTATTCTCAATTATGACATCATAATGATTATTGTCATTATCAGGTTTAAAACCTTCAACAGATGGACGAACGGCCTCACTATTCAACCCTTCATTAAGATTCAGGTAAGCTGCAAGATCCCTGGCAACTCCAAAATGAGAGCCACTATCAATCCTGTTTGGCGTAAGTCCGATCTCAAAAACAAAATCATTTTCAATTTTAAAATAACTGGCTGCACTGGTTCCCGGTTTGGCATCATTACTCAGCACCATTATTCCATCATGGGAATTGCCAAGTCCAAGTTCATCTTCAGCGCAGATCATTCCTTCTGATAATTCGCCCCGGATCTTTGATTTTTTTATTTCAAAAACTTCACTTCCCTTAAAAACCTGTGTACCAATTGTTGCGACTGGAACTGTCTGACCTTCAGCAACATTAGGGGCTCCACAAACAATCTGAAGGGGTTGTGTTGTGCCGATATCAACTGTTGTAAGAGACAATTTATCTGCATCAGGGTGTTTTTTACATGTCAGAACCTTGCCTATAACAACACCTTCAAGACCTCCTTTAACGGATTTCCATTCCTCCATACCTTCTATTTCCAGTCCTATGCCAGTCAGAATTTCTCCTACCCTGGCAGGTTCGATATCAATCTTTAAATAGTCTTTAATCCAGTTATATGAAATCTTCATTTTCTATTCAGCTTAAAAAATTATCAGAATCCGTAAAAGTAAGGATTTTTAAAATATGACTGTTGCCGTGTATAAAAAAGTCCGGTTCAGGGGCAGGGGGAAATCTGTTCTCATCTGTCTGAATATTCCTAATTTGTCTATATTTGTACCTCAAACACATTTATATATGGTAGTTGAAAAAGATGACAAGCTCATTCTTTTGACAAATGATGATGGCTTATATGCAGCCGGTTTAAAAACATTGCTTGAGGTAATGGAGGAATTCGGAAAGGTGGTACTTATATCTACCATGGAGAGCAGGTCAGGAATGTCGCAGGCACTTACGGTAAAAACTCCCCTTCGGGTGAAGCTTCTTGAAGAAAACGATAAACACAGGCTTTATGCCTGCAGCGGGACTCCTGCAGATAGTATAAAACTGGCTGTGAATCAGCTTCTTGAAAGGAAACCGGATTGGGTCGTTTCCGGAATCAATCATGGTGCAAATGCTTCTGTAAGTGTACTTTATTCCGGGACAATGGCAGCTGCCCTGGAAGGGTGTCTTTATGGTATCAGCTCAGTGGGCTTTTCACTCAATAACTTTTCTTCCAGTGCTGATTTTTCAGTTTGTAGGGAATACATTCGCATAGTGATGAAGAAAATATCTTCGGTGCCGCTGCCCTTAGGCATTTGTCTCAATGTAAATATTCCCGCATCTGAAAAAGATGAAGTGAAGGGAATAAAGATCTGCAGACAGGCGAAAGGCAGCTGGAAGGAAGAATTTGAAAAAAGAAAAGATCCGATGGGCAAAACATATTACTGGCTTACAGGAGTTTTTATAAACCAGGAACCTGAAGCAATTGATACCGATGAGTGGGCAATAGCAAATAACTATGTTTCAATAGTGCCTGTTACGGTCGATATGACAGCACATGCCTACATCAGCGAATTCAAAGAAATTTTCAGAAAATGATTTTTTCTGAAAAATACGATAAGGTTTATACAGGTTTGATATCTGGATTATTATTGCCATTTATCACCGGATTTCTTATATATCTTTTTTCGGCAGCACCACAATCACTGCACTCGTATCTTACCAGGTTATCTGATTCGGACATAATTACACATTCTATAACCTTATGTGTATTCCCAAACATAATTATATTCCTGATTTTCAACAGGTATGACATGTTAAGCGCTGCCCGCGGAGTTCTCACCATTACTATAATCTGGGCTTTACTGGTTTTTGGTATAAAACTTTTTTAATGAAGTATTTTATTATAGCCGGAGAGCAGTCAGGAGACCTTCATGGTTCAAATCTGATAAAGGGAATAATTAAAGCCGATACTGATGCAGAAATAATCTGCTGGGGCGGAGACCTGATGGAATCTGCCGGAGCCAGACTCCTCGTCCATTACCGTAAGCTTGCATTCATGGGTTTTACGGCAGTGATAAAAAATCTGGGAACCATTAAAGCTAATCTGGCCCTCTGCAAAAAACATATATCTGAATTTAAACCGGATGTAGTTATATTTATTGATTATCCGGGTTTTAACCTTCGGATTGCAAGATATGCCAAAAACGAAGGATATAAAACTTTCTGGTACATTTCACCGAAAATCTGGGCCTGGAATGAAGGCAGGGTAGAACAGATCAGGAAATTTGTCGACAGAATGTTCATCATCTTTCCTTTTGAGGTTGATTTTTATAAAAAGCATGATATCAATGTTAAATATGTAGGCAATCCTCTCGTAGATGAAACTGAAAGAAGAATAGCTTCATTTTCAAAGAAGAAGGAGATCCTGAAATCCCTTAATACTGATAAACCTGTCATAGCATTGCTGGCAGGAAGCCGCAGGCACGAGATTGAGCTTATACTTCCTCAAATGATCAGAATGGTCAGGCATTTTCCGGGCTACCAGTTTGTTCTTGCAGGTGTTAAAAATATTCCTGACGAAGTATACACGAAAATTATAACCAGCGAGAATATTAAGCTTGTCAAGGAAAGGACTTATGAAATTTTGTATGTTTCAGAAGCTGCCCTGGTCACCTCCGGTACAGCAACTCTTGAAGCGGCTTTGATTGGTACTCCGCAGATTGTTTGTTACAAGGGGGATTTTATTTCAATGCTGATTGCCTGGATGGTGATCAAGGTGAAATATATTTCGCTGGTTAATCTGATAATGAATACGGAAGTAATAAAGGAACTGGTGCAGTATGATCTTAAAGAAGAAACCCTTCTTAAAGAACTTAATGCAATTCTGCCGGGTAATGCAAAACGTGAAAAGATACTTGCTGATTATGAAGTGCTGAGGGAAAAGCTTGGTCCGGCAGGTGCTTCGGAGAGGATTGCGGGTGAGATGGTCAGGGAATTGAAGAGGTGAGGGGAGAATGGGAGAGTGGGAGAAGGGGTGAAAGGGAGAGTGGGAGAGTTTGATACATAGATATATCATGGATCGGTTGAAAATATTAATCTTTATTTTTCTGAATGCCTTAACCGGAGTTGCTTCCTCTCAGGTGAAGGTGCGGCTATTTGCCAATCGTTTACCGGAATCAGCTGTATTTACAGTGATCAGCGGGAGATATGATGTAGCCTTTTTTAATGGAGAGCATATTCCGGTTTCAAAAAATGATGCTGTAATTATATTGAGGTTTAAAGGAAAGATTGTTGTAAAAATAAGGAATTCAGTAGGTTATATTGCTGATTCTGTTTTTTTCACAGGTCTGACCGGTAAAGATTCATTTTCTCTGAGAATTAATGGCCCGGCTCCTGCACAACAGAAATATTCAGGGGATCTCTATTGTTTTGATGATCTTGATACCTTCGTTTTAATAAATAATATTGATACAGATGATTATATTGCCGGTGTTGTGAAAGCTGAAGGAGGAAGCGGGAAAAATAAAGAGTATTTCAAAACACAGGCTGTAATTGCCAGAACATATATGTACAAATATTTTGATAAGCACATGTCCGACAGGTTCAGTATTTGCGATAATACTCATTGCCAGGCTTTCAATGGAATATCTTCTGATACGCTGATCAATCTGGCTTCAATTGAAACCAAAGGTCTTGTCATAACCGATAAGGATAGCGTGCTTATCATATCAGCTTTCCATTCAAACTGTGGAGGGGAAACTTCTTCTTCAGGAGATGTATGGCTGGCTTCGCAGCCATATCTGAAAAAGATTAATGATCCATACTGTTTTTCTTCAAAGAATGCTGTCTGGGAGAAAAAGGTAAGTCTTTCAGACTGGGTTACCTTAATGAAGAAATCCGGATATTCAGGAATAACTGATGACCCGCTTGCATTTAAATTCATACAGAAAAAGAGAATGAGCGAGTATATGGCGGGATCATTCACAATGCCTTTAAATACCATACGAACTGAATTGGCATTACGTTCCACTTTCTTCTCTGTCGTGCCTGGTAAGGATTTCCTTATTCTCCGTGGAAGAGGGTACGGTCATGGTGTCGGACTCTGCCAGGAAGGCGCAATGGAAATGGCTGCACGGGGATTTAATTTCAGGGAGATAATAGATTTTTATTATGCCGGAGTTTCAATCCGTGATGTTAAAAATGCTGTAATTTTAAGTGAAAAGCAATAAAATTTGGTCTTTATATAATATTTACTTTACCAATAAGTTACAATAGATTAACAGGTTAAGAATAATTCAATGTTTGCAATTTTCAAGAAGGAGATAACCGGATTTTTCAGCAGTCTGACAGGGTATGTCGTTATTATCATTTTTCTCCTGATCAACAGTCTGTTCATGTGGGTATTTCCGGGCGAATGGAATATTTTCGACAATGGTTATGCCGGATTGGATACACTCTTCTACCTGTCTCCCTGGATATTCCTATTTCTTGTTCCCGCAGTAACCATGAAAATGATTGCTGAGGAAAAACGATCAGGAACAATTGAACTTATTTATTCAAGACCAATTACAGAAAGGGGAATTGTGTACGGCAAGTATATGGCTTCTGTCGCACTTGTCCTTCTGGCGTTGCTGCCGGGAGTCATATACTATATTTCAGTCTACCTGCTTGGTGAAACTCCCGGAAATCTTGATAAAGGAGGAACCTGGGGCGCTTTTGCAGGATTGTTTTTTCTGGGCTCGGTATATGCTTCTGCAGGATTATTTGCATCATCACTAACAGATAATCAGGTAATTGCATTTTTAATTGCAGTTCTGTTAAGTTTTATTCTGTTGATGGGCTTTGATTCAATTGCATTTTTACCCGGATTGAAAAAAGTGGATGAATTTGTGATCAGGCTCGGGATAAATGAACATTATAAATCGATGAGCAGGGGCGTAATTGACCTTAAGGACGTATTTTATTTTGCAGGAGTTGCTGCTATTTTCAATGAAGCTACCAGGCTTGTTCTGTTATCACGTAAATGGAAGAAATAAAGCTAGCCATGACAGATACAGAAAAGAGCAAATCCATAAAGTTAAAGAGCTGGCTTCAGTTTGCCACTGTTGTTATTGGCATTATCATTTTAGTTTCGATCAGCTCATTGATTAGTGTAAGAATAGATCTTACTGAAGATAAGAGATTTACTCTCTCAGAACCAACGAAAAAAGTACTTTCTGAAATTAAGAATGATATCTATATCCAGGTATATCTCGACGGCGAAATTCCTATACCATTAAAAAGGCTTAAAAGATCGGTAGACGAAATGCTTGATGAGTTCAGAATCATGTCAGAAAGGAGAATTGATTATGAATTTATCAATCCTTCTGCCGACAGTGATGTAAAGAAGAGGGAAACACAGTATCAAGCACTTATAAATAAAGGTCTTACACCAATTAATCTTCAATCAGGCGATGCAGAGGGGGGATCAACCCGGAGAATAATCTTCCCCGGTATGATTGTCAATTATAATGGTATTGAAGTACCGGTAAATTTTCTGAAGAATAATCCATCGATACCTTACGAACAAAATATCCTTCATTCAGTGGAAGGTCTTGAGTATGAAATGATTCAGACAATTGCCACTCTCAGCTCTGATACGATTTACAGAATTGCCTTCATCGAGGGTCATCATGAAATTCCGGAGATTGAAACTGCTGACATTACAATGAGTCTTGCAAAGTTCTTTACAGTCGACCGGGGAACAATAGGAGGATCCCCCGGGGTGCTGGATAATTATGCAGCAGTTGTTATTGCCGGGCCAAAAAAGGAATTTAATGAATCCGATAAGCTTGTACTCGATCAGTACATCATGAATGGGGGAAAAGTCGTGTGGCTTTTTGATGAAGTGGAAGTTAACTCAGACAGCCTGGCCTACGGTGAAACCGTGGGACTCTACCGTCCTTTGAACATTGAAGATCAACTATTCTGGTACGGAGCACGGGTAAATCCTTTCATAGTTCAGGATAAGGAATGCATGATTATCCGTCTCACTGTAATGAGCGGAGGAACTCGTCAGCAGGTCGTTTCTGTACCATGGGTGTATTATCCTTTGCTTTCTCCTGCGGCTGATCATCCTGTTACAAGAAATATCAATAAAGTTAAAGGAGAATTTGTGAACTATATAGATACTGTCGGACTTGATCCTGCAATAAGTAAAAAGATACTTCTCTCAACATCAGAATACAGCCGCACTTTATCACCACCACTTGTAATAAGTCTGAAGGAAGCAGAATCAGCTCCCCTGGAGGAGGAATTCAATAAATCAAACCTGCCGGTTGCTGTTTTGCTGGAAGGGGTTTTTCCTTCAGCTTTCAGGAACAGAAGTACAGATTTCCCTGGTATAGGGAAGAACATTGATATTAAGGACCATAGTGTCCCGACAAAACAAATTGTTATTGCAGATGCAGATATTATCAGGAATGAAGTGAGAAGAAGCGGAACCAGGGAAATGCCATTACCATTGGGTCAGGATAAATACACCGGTGAGATTTTCGGGAACAGGGATTTTCTGATCAATTGCCTTAATTATCTTGTCGATGATAACGGAATAATGGAATTAAGGTCGAGAGAGCTGAAAATAAGGCTGTTGAATACAGCTAAAATACGGGCTGAAAAATTTAAATGGCAGCTCATTAATATTGCAGGACCTGTTCTATTGATAATACTGGCGGGATTGATCAATAATTATTTCAGAAAAAGAAAATATACATCGGTTTAATAAAGGAACTATAAGGTTGAACAGAAAAATCATAACAGGTACCATCCTGGCAGTTGCAGTTCTTATGCTGCTTCTTTTTTTATTTAAAGAGAAGTCTCCATTCGGAAAAAGCAATAGTTCATTCGCTGTTGATCCAAAGAATGAAATTACAGGAATAGAGTTTTCGCAGAAAGGGGAAAGACTGGTTCTTGAGAAGAAGGATCATAACTGGTTTCTGAACGAAAATATCGAAACAAGAAAAAGTGGCATTAATTTCATTATCAGAATATTACAGGATATTGAGATTAAATCACCGGTCTCCGCTGAATTGTTTGAAAAAGAAATTTCTGAAAATGAAACAGAGCCTGTGAAGGTCAGGGTGTTTGAAAAGAAAAGGCTCCTGAAAACATTCCTGGTTTATAAGACCAGGTCGAACATTTACGGGAACATAATGAAGATGAAAGAGAACTCAAAACCTTTTATTGTGTGTGTTCCGGGATTTGAAGGTGACATAGGCTCGGCTTTTACTCTCAATGAATTGTTCTGGCACCCATATACCATATTCAATCTGCTTCCATCCGAGATCACTTCAATACATTTTGAAAACTTTTCGGATACCACATCTTCC
This sequence comes from Bacteroidales bacterium, assembly GCA_038325595.1. Lineage (GTDB taxonomy): Bacteria > Bacteroidota > Bacteroidia > Bacteroidales > VadinHA17 > LD21. The sequence goes on from JBBQJD010000015.1 coordinate 34,024, forward strand.
TTTGCAATTTTTAACAAAAATCATGAATTTACCCTTTCTGATATGAACAGGGTTCTTTATGGATGGGATACATCACTTGTAACACGTTATCTTTCTTATTTTGCAAGGATCCCTTTTGAATCATGGGATCTGGAATTGACAGCTGAGGAAAAAGAAAAGGTAAAATCTCAAACTCCGCTTTTCAGAATAGCGATAAATTCCACTGACGACCGTAATACTGTTCTGACATTGTGGAAAAAACTGACTGAGGAAAAAGGTAAAATGGTAATTGATAAAGACAGACTTTATGGGAAAACAGGAGACAGGGATGATCTTTTCGTTGTAAGATATTTTGACATCGATCCGGTTCTCAAAAAGAGATCATATTTCTTCCGTGAATAGTGCCGGGGTTTAATTCTGCCTGTGAATAAAATGAGGATAAATATCTGTTCTAAATTGATTTCTCGACATTGTTTTTGTTTGAGGTGATAGTTTTTTTTTGTAATATTGATAATTAAGAATGCCGCCTTAATTTTATATCAATATCCTCATACTGACTCGAATACAAAAAATATAAATTATTAAATCAACTTAAACCTACACCAATATGAAATTTGTAGTATCCAGTTCGGAACTTCTTGGTCATCTGCAGGCTATAAGCAGGGTAATCAGTTCAAAAAACACTCTTCCCATTCTTGATAATTTTCTTTTTAGCCTTTCAGGAAATAATCTTGAGTTGACTGCTTCAGATCTTGAATCAACGCTTATTACCAGGATGAAGCTTGAAAATACCGATGGAGACGGCATATTGGCACTTCCTGCAAGAATACTGCTCGATACTTTGAAAGAGTTTCCGGTACAGCCTCTTACATTTGAGATCAACATGGAAACTATGGCTGTCGAAATCAGTTCTGAAAATGGGAAGTTCAATGTTGTTGGTCAGAACGGAATTGATTTCCCGGCATTGCCTTCAATTAAAAAAGATAAAAAGATATCATTCAACATTAATGCTGATGTACTTCTGTCAGGTATTACAAGAACTCTTTTCGCAACAGCTGATGATGAGCTTCGTCCTGTAATGGGAGGGATCCTTGTTGAGGCTTCGACTGACAAGATCACTTTTGTTGCTTCAGATGCACATAAACTGGTGCGATACCAGAGAACCGATGCACATGCTGATGACAATGCTTCATTTATTCTGCCCAAAAAACCTGCTTCGCTACTTAAAAATATTTTACCCCGCGAGGAAGGTCCTGTAACAGTTGAATTTGATGATAAAAATGCATTCTTTAACCTTAGCGAGTACAGGGTAGTCTGCCGACTTGTTGAGGGTAACTATCCAAATTATAATTCCGTGATTCCGAAAAACAATCCGCGCAAGATCACGATAGACCGGGTTGAATTTTATAATACACTCAAAAGAGTATCAGTTTTTTCAAATCAGGCAAGCAATCTTGTAAAGCTTCAGCTTAAGGGCAACCAGGTTATGGTTTCCGCACAGGATATCGACTTTTCAATTTCAGCTTATGAAAGGATCAAATGCCAGTATGAAGGTGAGGAGATAGAGATCGGTTTTAAATCGGTCTTCCTGCTGGAGATCCTTGCTAATATTGCATCACAGGATGTTATGATTGAACTGGCCGATCCTACAAGGGCAGGACTTTTTCTTCCGGTGATTACTGAGAATGAAGCTGAGGACCTTCTGATGCTTCTCATGCCAATGATGATAAATGCCTGACAATTGGACCTGCAATTAAGAAGACCGCTTGCATTCATCGATCTGGAAACTACAGGAATTAATGTTTCAACAGACAGGATCGTTGAACTATCAGTGCTGAAGATCAGCCCGAATGGTAAGGAAGAATGGATGAGCACCAGGATTAATCCCGGAATACCCATTCCTGCCAAATGCACTCTTATACATGGTATTAAGGATGAGGATGTTGCTAGTGCCCCTGCATTTAAAGAGGTCGCCAAAAATCTGGCAGCATTTCTTGAAGGCTGCGATCTGGCAGGATATAATGCAATCAAGTTTGATATTCCGGTTCTCGCAGAAGAATTCCTGAGGGTTAATATTGATTTTAACTTCAGGAAAAGAAGATATGTAGATGTTCAGGTTATCTTTCATAAAAAAGAGCAGCGAACACTTACGGCCGCATACCAGTTCTACTGCAAAAAGGAACTTTTGGGAGCACATGGTTCAAAAGCAGATACAGCCGCCACTTTTGAAGTTCTCAAATCGCAACTCGATAAATACGGTGATCTTGAAAATGATGTGGAAAAGCTTGCTGATTACAGTGCCTTTAACACCATAGTAGATTTCGCAGGAAGAATAATAATGGATGAAAATGGAGTTGAGATTTTCAACTTCGGCAAACATAAAGGCAGGCCTGTTGAGCTTGTTTTTAGTGAAGAGCCGGCTTACTATTCCTGGATGATGAATGGCGATTTTCCGCTGTACACCAAGAAGGTACTGACTGAAATAAAATTAAGGTCTTTCGGAAAAACCGCATCAGTTAAATGAAGATCATCTGTATCGGGCTTAATTACAGAAAGCATGCATTGGAAATGGGATGGGCTTTTCCTGAAGTACCAGTAGTATTTCTTAAACCCGATTCATCAATACTAAAGAACAATAAACCATTCTTTCTTCCAGATTTCTCAGATAATATCCATTACGAAGTTGAAGTTGTAATAAAGATCGGCAAGCTTGGAAAGGGCATTTCCGCAAAATTTGCTCCAAGGTATTTTGACGAAGTTACAGTTGGCATTGATGTCACGGCTCGCGATCTCCAGCAAAAACTTTCATCCACAGGAATGCCATGGGAGATCTCAAAATGCTTTGATGGTGCTGCACCGATTGGGCGTTTTATACCTGTAATCGAGATATCTGAAATACAAAATGTCGAATTCAGGCTCGAGATAAACGGAAAGGAAGTGCAAAAAAGCAGCACAGCCGACATGATTTTCGGATTCAATGAAATTGTGGAATATGTTTCACGTTATTTTACTCTTAAAACAGGCGACCTGATATTTACCGGTACCCCGGCAGGAGTGGGCAAGCTTAAAAGGAATGATAATCTTATTGCCTTCCTTGACGATAAACCTCTGCTGGATTTCTATATAAAATAATGTTTATTACAACTTGCTCTCTCTCGGGGACAAGACTTTGCCCTCCCTTTTTATATCGAGACCTACTGACGTAACAGAATCTCATTATCCCTGATAACTGTAATGGCCCGTTCCATGTACCTGTTACCAGCCAGCTTATGCCTGATAAGTATTATATCAATGTAATCGAGAGCTTTTTGAATAGTTTTTGACCTTTTCCTGTGGATATGCCCTTTCTCAGGATGAGCATTCAGGAATGATGGGCTTTTGAACCTTCCTGATAAAACTGGGAACATTATTCCAAAAGCATTCCTATATGCTTCGAGTCTCGTTAATCCGCCTACACCATGTGAATTATCATCCTTGTCCTGTATCTCATCATGAATAATTGTTCCTATTTTACCATCGTTCTGGTAATGAAGCAGTTTCTTATAAAGCCTTGATTCAGGGGCAATCATGCTTGCACCTAATACAAGGTGAAATGGTTTGCTGAAGAAAGTGCTATGCTTGTTGCTTTCAGCAAGGTAGCATGCTGTCTGTGCCGCCATTATGCTACCTGAACTGGAAGAAATCAATATCAGTTGTGTCTCGGGTGATATGCCTTTTTCAATTATCTGTTTAAAGGATTCCCTGGTAATTTTCTGATTTTCAGGATCTGATATGGGAACTTGTGCATTGTTAAGCGCCCATATTACATTCATAATGCTGTATCTGAAGTTGATACCCTTGATAAAATCAAATTCCTCCTGCAGAATATCTTTCATTAATCTTATGAACGATCCTGTAAATATATTAAACCGGTCATCCCTTGTTTCACCTCCTGCAAAAAACCATACAAGATATTTTTCTTTTTTATGATTGATCATCTTTGTATGACCTATGCTCATATCCATTAATTGAACCAATAGGATAATTTGAAAACAAGCCCTCTGTTTTTCACCATATAACCTGTCGGGAATGAGTTTTCGGTATACACGATATAGAGGTCGGAAACAGGAGCAAACCGCCACTGGAACCGGAGGTTAAGGTTGATATTATCAATCTGGTTATTGTACTGCACAAAACTTGTAAAAAAGAGCCTGTCAGTAAAGGTCAGATCGAGCCTTGGTCCGATAAGTATGAATTCTGCACTCGTGAAAGGTGACGGCATTGTAATATTATTGTAAGAAGTCACAATTGCAAGACTGCCATAGGGTTGAATCCGGTAGAACACTTCGCCGTTTAAGGAAAGCCTGGTACCATTATAATATCCTCCATAAACGGTGTTTACAGTATAATTAAATGGTTTCCGGATGTCAGATGTGAAACCTGCGCTTATCTCATTCCATCTGTATGAAGTATTTGCAGCAAGCGAGTCATTTCCGAAATTAGTAGGATCGTATGGATGCTGGAGCAATATATATGAATCTTCAACATCAACCTTTACAATGCTCTTATTCATCCATTCGATCTGGTACGACAGCTGAATCTCCCTGTCAGTTTGGGTGAGGGACGGATCAAAGAACATGTCCATCTCGGCTATTGGTCCATGGTTGGCAATTTTGCTGGATGATGGAAAGAACCTGTATTGAAATGAAGGTTTTATTTCGTAATAACCTTTTCTTCTGATATAGCCAACTTCTGCAATATAGTCAGCACCCACCCAGGACTGATCGAGCTTAGCTGTAAGATACTGTGTGGAAAACATTAAATTTGCAGCCATTGCAGCAGCATCTCCGTCCGCTCCCGGATAAAATGACTGATGATAAAAAGTTTTGCCTGTCCACCGGTTGTTAGCACTTGCCAGGTTGTATTCGAGTCCTGCTACACGGTTGTATTTGTATCCTGTGAAGGATGTATCTTCCTGCACATTAATAATCTGCTTGTTTACAAAAAAAGCTGAAACATTAGAACGGCTGAAGACTTTTCGCTGCAGGGCGGCTACTGAAAAATTACCGCCTCTGATAACATCATTTGGTCCTGTCTGGAGGTCCATTATTCCTATCCTCCAGTCATTTCCAATCTTGCCACTGAGCCTTGCTCCGGCCTGAACCGGAGAGTTAAGACCTATTCTTCGTGAAAAGAACGGCCTGAGATTGTCACTTCCGAGATTTGCAAAAATATCGCTGTTTTCGAGGAAAAATTGCCTTTTCTCAGGAAAAAATAATTCGAACCTGTCGAGGTTTGTTCTCTGCCGGTCGACCTCTACCTGTGAATAATCGGGACTCACTGTAAGATCGAGGTTCATCGATGTTGAAAGAATAACTTTGGCATCAACTCCTGCATTGGCAGTACCTTTAAATCCCTCTCCCGCCTCTTTGTTTTGTGTTGTTTTTGCTGAGACATAAGGTATTAGTGAAAACCTCGGCCCTGAACCGGGTAAAGGTTTATCCCATACAAGTGTTCCTGTAAAAGCGAGAGTAGCTGTTGCAAATTGCCTCGGCATCGGTGCCCAGCTTGACTTCTCGCTGGTTTTCAGATCCTGCCTGGAGAAGTTAATTCCCCATTCCTTTGTTCCACCCTGGTAGCGCATGCTGCGGAAAGGTATTGCATATTCTGCCACCCAGCGGTCATCATAGTTCTTTACTGCTGTACGCCATTTGATATCCCAGTCGAGATTAACATTTCCCCCGTTTGCCTGTAAGCCATCCCACTGTGCACCGGCCGGTGAGATGCCAAATGCAAAACCATTTGTCTGGTCATTATAAGTATCAATGAAAACAATGAAATTATCATTTTTCCCAAAGGCAAAATCGCGGCGTAAGGATTCAACAGGTCTTTTGCCGGGTGTTGGATCGTAGCAGATGATACCTATGTAAAGTGTTGATTGAGTATATGTTACCTTAACTTCGGTCTGCGCAATCGCAAAGCCTGTATCGGTTGGCAGCACTCTTTGAAAATTATCGGCTATATCTGTTGTGAGCCAGACCGGTTCGTCGAGAATGCCATCAATATTAATGTCAGCATTTGTCTCTGAAATATGTATCTTATATTTTTCCCGGTTTATGCCTTTTGTCTGGCCAAAGAGCACTGTATTAAAGCATAGGGGAAGCGCGGTGAGGAGAACTAATCCGTATCTGAACATCACTGGAATTAAAATTTGCCACAAGATATAAAAAAAGGATTAGGTTGAAGTGACAGGAAACTTAAAGAAACTTAAAAGTATAAGGCAACTTGGTTTGAATCTAAAAATCACCCATCTGAATCCCTCAAAAGGGTGAAACTGCAACACCGTGAATCACCCAAATGGAGGACTTTAACTTAGCATCTTCTCCAAAGTTTAATGGCATTCGGCCCCCAAATGGGAGTTGGGGGGTTGATAGGAGGATTGCTTGAACATTGCAATGAGTTACTTATTATATTTGCGATTGACTACAAGGATAAGTAACTTTAAACCGTAATTTAAAATTAAAAAGATGGGAAATTTTGGAGCTACTGAAATAATAATCATTCTACTTGTTGTTGTCCTTCTTTTCGGAGGAAGAAAGATTCCGGAGCTTTTCAAAGGTATCGGACAGGGTATGAAAGAATTCAAAAAAGCTTCTCAAACTGAAGATGATAAGGATAAAATGGGTGCCGAGCCAAAAGACACCGATAAGAAATAATGAGCTTTATTCAACAGATTATCAGTCACTTACAAAATACAATGGTGTTTTTCTATGTTTAGTGCCCTGCTCATAGCTATATGCTATTTCAAGCAGGGTAGGTTCGCTCCAGGCTCTCCCGTAGAATGTAATTCCAACAGGTAATTTATCTATAAAGCCCATTGGTACAGTAATTGCCGGGTATCCTGATATTGCTGCCATAGAAGAACTTCCGCCTATAAAATGATCGCCCAGCAGCAGATCAGTTTTCCATGCAGCTGAACCTGTGGGAGCTATGATTGCGTCAAGCTTGTTTTTATTCATAACCAGATCAATCCCGTTTTCCCTTGTGGCTTTAAGCATTTTTGAAAGAGCTTTTTTATATTCAGGTGATTCAATATCTCCTTTTTTCTCTGCCATCTCAAGAATAGCCTGATCAAAAAACTTCAGTTCTACAGAATCTGATTTATTAAATTCAATCAATTCTCCCAGGTTTTTAACAGGTATCCCGTCTGAAAGGCCGGCAAAATATTTGTTAAGGCCATCCCTGAATTCATAAAGCATTACCTGGAACGAAGCATCCTCAAATTTTTCACCTTCGGGAAAATCAATTTCAATAATCTCGGCTCCATTGTCTTTCAGCCACTTAACAGCATCAGACATCAGACAATCTACTTTTTCGGAATATCCAAGTGATTCTTTTTGCAATCCTATCCTTTTCCCTTTAACACCGTCCTTTTTTAAAAATTTTGTATAATCATTTTGAGATTTGCCTTCAGAAAATGTTGTTTTTGAATCTATCGGATCAATTCCTGTCAATGCACCCAGGAATATTGCAGCATCCTCTACTGTTCGTCCCATCGGGCCAGGAGTATCCTGTGTAAAAGAGATGGGAATGATACCTGAACGGCTTATCAGACCAACAGTAGGCTTGATGCCTACAATACCATTATTATTTGAAGGACACACAATAGAACCGTTCGTTTCAGTGCCAATTGCCATCATGCAAAGATTGGCTGAGACAGCAACTCCTGAACCTGAACTCGATCCACACGGATTGCGGTCAAGTACATAGGGATTTTTTGTCTGACCACCTACACCACTCCATCCGCTTGATGACATTTTTGCCCGGAAATTGGCCCATTCGCTCAGATTAGACTTTCCTATAATAACTGCTCCTTCTTCTTTCAGCTTTCTGGCAACATAGCTGTCAGCCTGCGGAAAGGAATTTCTTAATACGGTTGCTCCCGCGGTTGTTGGCATTCCGTCATGCGTATCAATATTATCTTTCAATATCACTGGAATGCCATGCAGTGGTCCTCTTGTTTTTCCTGCCTGCAATTCCCTGTCGAGCTCTTCAGCTATCAGCAGGGCATCAGGATTGATTACAATTATGGAATTAAGCATGGGGCCATTTTTATCGATTGCTTCTATCCGGTTAAGATATGTGCTTACCACATCTTTGACAGTATATTTACCTTCCTTATACAGCTGCTGCAGTTCTGAAATTGTCATTTCTTCTATCCAGGTGGTATCAGGCTGAGGTTTTACACCGGTATCAGTATTCTTGCAGGCTGTTATGATAATAACTCCAAACAAAAACAGAATTTTCAATAATGGAAATCTGAAACTCATAATAGGATTGGTTTTCATTGTAGAGACGCCCATTTTTGGGGTCTTTATAAATGTTAAAGTTCTATAAAATTATGAAAAATAACTGAATTTGAATATATTTGCTTGATGCAATGAAAAAGCTCGTAAAGAAGCACAATTCTGGAATCTTAACGTGCACGAATAATTTCCCTCAGATATATGAATAACATTTACCTTCAGATTATTGACTGGTACTCAAAAGATCCCAATCTTATTCTTGCTACGGTGACGGGAAAGATTGGCTCAACACCGCAGAAGCCTGGCAGTTCTGCCATTTTTAATAAAAAGGGTCTCCTGGCGGGTACAATCGGAGGAGGCATTGTTGAAGGTATGATTCAGAAAACTGCTGAAGAAGCAATTCATTCAGAAAATTCCGGCCATTTTCAATTCAATCTTTCAAATGACATTTCGGATAAGGATGCTGCCATCTGCGGCGGTCAGATAAGTATTCTGGCTGATGCTGAGGTTGGAAAAAGTATTCCTGTTTTTGAGCAGGTAAGTCGATCCATGACTGATAAAACTCCTGGGGTCCTGGTCACAATGCTCACAGAAATGAATGGAACATCTTTGTCCATTAACCGTTACTGGATGACCGGAACAGACAATATTTCAGTTCCTTATGAGTTTATTGAAAAAATCAGGCCGGTCGTGCATGGTTTGCTTACCAAAGGACTGAGAAGTGAATATACGAGAATGGATTTTTCAACTCCCGGACAAAAAACTTCAACAATTTTCCTGCTGGAGCCAATTTTTCCGCCTGCACAGCTGGTTATTGCAGGAGCAGGTCACATTGGAAGAGCCCTTACTCATATGGGAAATTTGCTTGATTTTGAAGTAACTGTGATTGATGATCGTCCTGAATATGCTAACTTTGACAATATAAGCGAAGCCAGCCATATAATTGTTAAGGATATCGGAGAAGCAATGCATGAAATAAAGAAGGATAATGATACATATGTAGTAATCGTAACACGTGGTCATAAAGACGATGCTGCAGCTCTGAAGCCTTGCATTGGAGCAGGATTGGCTTATACCGGTATGATTGGCAGCAGAAAAAAGATTTCAGCCATGAAAAACGATTTTTTAGGAAAAGGATGGGCTACAGCTGCCCAGTGGGATATGATACATGCCCCGGTTGGACTTGATATTAAATCGCAAACGGTTGAAGAAATTGCACTGAGCATTGCTGCTCAGCTTGTATTGGTCAGAAACAGTAAAAAGGTCGATATTGTTTGAGGATATAACCACGAAGTGAATTTGATCAAAGAAGAAATATCACGGATCCATGCAGTAATTCTTGCAGCAGGAGAGTCGAAGAGAATGGGCTTTCCCAAGATGCTTCTTACTTTCAATGGGTTGTCGATGCTTGAAAATGTAATTCACAATGTTTTAAAGTCATGCATTCAGGATATTATTATAGTTTTAGGTGCTCATAAGGAAAAATTGCTTGACAGGATAACAAACATGAATGTAACTCATTGCTTTAATGTAAGTTATAAGGAAGGTATGCTCTCTTCTGTGATTTGCGGAGTAAAGAATCTGCCAGAAGATACCAAAGCTGTTCTTATATTTCAGGGCGATCAGCCATTTATAAAGCCTCAGGTTATCGATCTGGTTGTTGCAGCTTATTTATCATCAGGCAAGGGTATAATAATTCCGGTTTACGCAGGAAAGAGAGGACACCCTGTACTTATTGATACTAAATACAGGAAGGAAATTGAAAAATTGGACCCGGACAAAGGATTACGTTCATTAGCCATCAACCATAACAATGATGTTCTGGAGCTTGAAACAGGGGAATCAGGAATTTTAAGGGATTTTGATACATATGAAGATTATAAACTGGAAATCAACAAAATGCAATAATTATGGAAGAATCAATTGTTTTTCAATTAAATGGGAAAAAGACAGAGCTAAAAACTGATCCCAGTCAGACACTCCTGTCGGTTCTCAGAAACCATTTTGGTCTCACAGGCACGAAATTCGGATGTGGGGTGGGATTTTGCGGATCCTGCACCGTGCTTATCGATAATGTACCTGAAAGATCATGTACGTTATCAATCGGAGATGTAACCGGTAAAAAAGTAACAACTATTGAAGGACTTGCTAAAAACGGCAAACTGCATCCTGTACAGAAAGCATTTGTTGAACATGATGCTCTGCAGTGCGGCTACTGTACTCCGGGAATGATCATGAGTGCGACAGGGCTTTTGTTGAGAAATCCTGCTCCGTCAACACAGCAGATAAAGGAAGGCCTGGAAGACAACCTTTGCAGATGTGGTGCACATGTACGTATAATAGAGGCTGTTCATACTGCCGCCAAAGAAATGAAAGGAGCGAAATCATGAAAGAAGAAATCAAAAACACACAGGCTTCAGTAGCAGCTGATAAGAAATCAGGAATGCCAAGAAGAAACTTTTTCAAGATTTTAGGGAGTGGTATATTAATCCTTTTCCATCCATGGAGTTCCCTTGATCTGGCTGGTTTAACACCTCCCCAGCAAAGGAGCCTTCCGAAAGACTATAATGCCTTTCTTCATATCGGAGAGGATGGTACAGTAAGCTGTTTTACAGGCAAGATAGAAATGGGCCAGGGAATAATCACTTCATTGGTGCAAATGATGGCTGATGAGCTTAATGTTCCGATGGAAAGAATAAAGATGGTCATGGGAGACACTGATCTTTGTCCATGGGACGGTGGAACCTGGGGATCGATGACAACCAGAGGATTTGGCCCGAATATGAGAGCTGCAGCTGCTGAGGCCAAAGCAGTATTGATGGGACTCGCATCAGCTCAGCTTGAGGTACCTTTATCGCAACTTGAAGTAAGGGATGGTCTTGTGACAGATATCAAAAATCCAAAGAAATCAGTAAGCTACGCGCAGCTTAGTAAAGGTAAACGAATTGAGAAATTCCTTGATCAGAAACCTCCTGTTGAAAATTATACCAAATTTACATATGTAGGTAAACCGTATCATCGTCAGGATTCTGTTGTTAAAGTTACTGGCCAGGCCAAATATACCGGAGATATCAAGTTGCCTGGAATGGTTTTCGCCAGAATATTGCGTCCGCCATCACATGCTGCAACACTTAAGTCTGTGAATACTTCGGAAGCTGAGAAGATAACTGGTGTAAAAGTGATCCGCGATGGAGAGATGGTTGCTGTGCTTCACGAGAACCAGTTTACTGCAGATATTGCATTAACAAAGATAAAAGCAGAATATACCTTCATTGAGATTCCTGTAAACCACAAGAATATATTTGAGGCAATGCTGAAAGCCGAAACGGAGGGAAGGGCTGCCACAAACAATGGCAATCTTGAAGAAGGATTGAAACAATCAGATCAGGTTTTTGAATCACAGTATGATGATCCTTTTCTTGCACATGTGCCTATTGAACCTCACACTGCCTTAGCTCATTTCGAAGTTGGCAAAATGACCGTATGGGCATCCAGCCAGACTCCTTATCCATGTCAGGATGAAATATCCGCAGAGCTTGGGTTGCCACTTGAAAAAGTCAGGGTAATTGTGCCCTTTGTCGGAGGGGGATTTGGCGGAAAGAGTGTTAACCACCAGGCACTTGAAGCAGCACGTCTTGCAAAATTGTCGGGCAAACCTGTTATGGTCGTATGGACACGTGACGAAGAGTTCTTCTATGATCATTTCCACACTGCAGGTGTTATAAAACTTAAATCAGGTATCGATAATTCCGGTATGATAAAGTATTGGGATTATAAAGTTTATTTTGCCGGAACAAGGGGAGCTGAGGTAATTTATGATGTTCCCAATGCAAAAGTGACATCATTTGGTCTTAAAAAAGATGTAAAACCTGTTCATTTGTTTCATACTGGTCCATGGCGTGCACCTAATAACAACACAAATACATTTGCCAGGGAGGTTCAGATAGATATAATGGCATCTGCAGCGGGGATAGATCCTCTTGAATTCCGTCTGAAAAATCTGAAGGATCAGAAGATGATTGATTGCCTTAAGGCTGTAGCCGATAAATTCGGATATGTTCCGGCTAAAGGACCAAGCGGACGGGGTATTGGTATTTCTGTAGGAACGGATGCAGGAACATGGGTTGCCATGATAGCTGAAGTGAAAGTTGACAAGAATACCGGGAAAGTTCAGGTCACCCGGGTTGCATGTTCCCAGGATATGGGATTATGTGTCAATCCTCAAGGCTCAACAATACAGATGGAAGGTTGTATTACAATGGCATTGGGCTATACTCTTAAAGAAGAGTTATTATTTGAGGGAGGCGATGTGTTGAACAGGGGTTTTGATAATTATGAAATACCACGTTTCTCTTGGGTTCCTGAAATCCAGACAGTTATACTTGACAGGAAAGATAAAGCACCTCAGGGTGGAGGCGAACCGGCCATTATTACTGTTGGAGCTGCTGTTGCAAATGCCATCTTTGATGCTACAGGTGCAAGGATTTACAGAATGCCTTTGACTTCTGAAAGAGTACTTGAAACTATTAATAAGGTTTGAGGAGTGAGGAGGGAGGCGTGAGGTATAAGGATGCCGGATCCCGTATCTGGTAACCAGCACCTGGCACCCAGCACCCGTTTTAGTACATAAACAGAAACAATAAGGGGAGTATGATTCCGATTATAGTAAGGATCGCTCCCCTTTTTGTTATTCCATTCCGGCCTTTTACCAGGAATAATCCGGTTATTGTAACAAGAATCAAAGCAATACAATATACATCACTGAAGTATTTCCACCATCTTCCCGGATTATAGTGCAGAAAATTGATCTGGAAGAAAAGTGGTCTTTTGCTTATTCTTTCGATCGTTCCTTCACCGGTAAGGGAATTTAACAGAACATAGCCTCCGTCAACAAAAATAGTTGCTTTGTTGCCTGTAGGAAAATAGAAGGTTTTATACCTGCTTTCAGAATTTATGCTTTTCAGGATTCTCAGGGCAATTTCATCATTGAAGGATTCTCTGGAAACCGGGATATCTGTTCTGAACGACCTGCTTTCAATCACATAATTCGGATTCCAGTCATGTTTATGATTTAAAGCAATACCTGATATAGCATAAATAATTGTTAAACCTGCTATAAGGTATCCTATATCACGATGCGTGATCCTGTTTAATCTTATAAGGTTCATTCTGTTTTAAGAGTTACAAAGTTTGATGTTCCTGAATCTTTATAAAACCCTTTGCAGTTAATTGCAATTCTATTTAACAGAATGCTTCTTGTATTCCATTACAATATTTGCCAGTGAAGATTGCCCGGCTACTGCCGTTTCTGTCTCGCAGTTCTCGTCCGTAACTTTTCCGGCTGCACCTTCATGAGTGCCGCCTACAGGCTCGCCACCTGCAATTTTTGTTATGGTTCCTTCTACAACTACCTCACTTCCAAGTAAATCCATTGGAAATTTTGGCATATCTTCTCCGGCTGAAATAAATAGTCTGATATCAGGATTATCCCCAACAATAAATAATTTTTTTCCGCTATGGGTACATACATGAACAACTTTGCCTTCTACAATTACATTTTTATCTATATAGTTATCCGGATTTTCAATAAGCGATGAAAACGCAACTTTTGTTCCCTGATCGCCTTGTTCGGTTTTAGATGAAGCATCTTTATTCCCGGCAATTCCGCATGATGATAAAAAAGCGCTGATAATAATGAAGGAAAGTAAGTGTCTGATCATAATTAAGGATTTAAGTAATTAAACATAATGTGCTATCAGTTTGCAAGATCTGTAAAAAAATCTTATCCCTGGCTGTTCAGAAGATATTTTTTCAGCAGCGAAATACCTTTTTTAATTTCATCACGGCCGCTTGATTCAATTCCATACCATCCTCTGTAACCTGAGTCTTTTGACATTTTGATCATTTTGGCGGTAAGCTCTTCGGTCGGCTGGTTACGGTATGAGAGGCCACCTGCATACGGAAGCATTTTTTCAAGATAATTCACATTATCAAAGCCGGATGAAGGACCACGCCAATCAGGGTAGCTTCCAAAATACAGGTTATTAACTTCTTTCAGAAGCGATACCATCCAGTCAGCATCATTTGATACTCCTCCATGATTTTCGATCAGAACGCTGATCTTTGCAGGAACTGCATATTCCATCATCATCTGATAAGTTTCTGTTGCATATTTCAATGCTTCATCCTTCGAAACTTTTTCTGGTCCGCGGCAGTTGGTGCGTATAGCATGGCATCCAAGGAAATATGCAGCATCAATCCATTTGCGGTGATTTACTTCAAACTGGCGGCGTTCCTGTTTTGTTGCAGAGGCTCCATCACCTTCGTCATCAACCATGATCAATACCATTGTAACACCATTATCGGCTGCATTTTTTTTCAGTTGCCTGAGATAACCTTCAGTCGGAACCTCGAATAAGGTATTTACAAATTCAATGCCATTCAGCCCAAAATCGTTCTTTGCTACTTTTGCAAAATCGAGAGTTTTCCACTTGCCTGATTTTACCTCATCGACGAGTGCCCATTGTGCAAGTGAAATATCATCCTTGACAACACGGGGTGTTGCATGGGGGAGAGCCGATGACATTAATGAAGGTGCAACAATTCCTGCAGCCCCGACAATCATTGATTTTTCGAAAAAATCTCTTCGTGTTATGTTATTCATATTTAATGGTTTTTGTTAGGTTCAAATTAAGAAGTTAAAGCTCCCATCCCTTTCGGTACTCTCTTACAAGGTAATTATTTGCTTCAGGGACATTTGTAATTTTCATGTTGGCTGAGTCGTACTCTACTCTTTTTCCGGCTCTTAATGCAACGCCGCCAAGAAGGATTGTCTCCGAAACAGGTCCTGCATACAGAAAACTCCCCGGTGACTGGGTCTTATTCTTGAATGCTTCGATCCAGACTTTATTGCCATCCTCACGACTTGAAGTCTCCGATTCTTTTTCAGCAGTAAGAGGAGGTTTATTTCCAGAGTAAAGAACCGGATCTTCGCCTCTGAATCCGGCAATGATCCTTCCTTTTTCACCTACAAACATCATTCCTTCAGGAGTAAAGGATTTTCCTTCATTGTAAAGCTCATCAGGTGTTACAGGCTTCATTCCTCCATCATACCAGTAAAGATCAAACGGAGGTAATTCTGCCTGAGCATCAAATCTGAATCGTATGATACAAGATAATGGAAAAGCAACATCGTTATTTACTCCGGTTGCTACATTATCACGTAATGTGCGTGTTGTTGTTGCATATGATTCAGCAGTTTTTGCAGGAGAATTTACTCCAAGGGTCATGAAAAGCGGAAACAGGCTGTAATGGCCCATGTCAGCAATACTGCCAGCTCCGAAATCGTACCAGCCGCGGAATACAGCATGTGTATAATTAGGATGGTACGGACGATCAGGAACTGATCCCAGCCACAACTGCCAGTTAAAATCTTTTGGAATGGGAGGAGTGTTTGTCGGATTGGATTGCCACTGCGGCCAGACAGGTCTGTTTGACCAGTTATGAATTTCTTTCAGCTTACCTATCTGACCCTCTTTGATCCATTGCTTTATTACATCATAACCCGGTCTCTTGCTATATGCCAGAAGATGGGTGCTCATTCCTGTTTTCCTTGCGGTTTCAATTGTAAGTTTGCTTTCGTAAATCCTGTTTGCAATTGGTTTATGAGTGACAACATGCTTACCTTTTTTCATGGATGCTATTGCCACAGGTGCATGCAGATGATCGGGTGTCATTATCTTTATGGCATCCACATCTTTTTCTTTCTCAAGCAGTTCGCGGAAATCCTCGTATGAAGCACATCCTTTGAACTTGCCTGATTCCTGTGATTTTCCATAATACTTCTGGACAAGTTCCTGTCCTATATCCCTTCCACCGGGGATGCCTTTTATGCTCTCTCCCCATGAATTATCTCCAAGTGTAGTACGGATCTCGTTTCTTATGCCTGTCAGACTCCAGTCGACATAATCAGTAGTGAACTTGTTGGGATCACAGACAGCTACAATCTGCAGTGCCGGATTGGTAATCAGTGAACACATTT
>JBBQJD010000016.1:0-50279 GCA_038325595.1 Bacteroidales bacterium
ATTCACAAATCCCGGTGGTGTAATAGTGATTGAGTCAAGTTATACTGATTCAGTTTCAATTGTATCGGTGAGCGATAATGGAATCGGGATAAAAAAGGATACAATTGAAAAACTATTCAGGATTGAAGAAAGCCGGTCAACAACCGGTACGAAAGGTGAGCAGGGAACCGGTCTCGGATTGCTTTTGTGCAATGATTTCGTCAAAAAACATGGCGGAAATATATGGGCTGAAAGTGAATATGGTAAGGGCAGCAGGTTTGTATTTACATTACCGATAGATAAGAAGTCAGGATTGAACTAAGATTTGGAGTACAGGAAGAAGTTTGGATTGAGCTAAAGTTTGGAGTACAGGAAGAAGTTTGGAATGAGCTAAAGTTTGGAGTACTTAAAGTTTAGCCCCCTGAAGTTTAGCCCCCTGCCCCCTAAAGGGGGATTCTAAATATCTAAATATTAGTTTGTTGGAAGATGTTTGGGAGTATAACTTTGACGCTCCGACTTCTTAATAGTTATTCCAGACCCTTACCCATCTTCCGTCAAAGCTGGTTTTGTAATTTTTCAATTGATATTGACCAACACCGGTTACAGGGGTACCATAAAGTGTAAGTTCATAGGTCGTACTGCACACAGGACATATAGCTCTCATGAAATTTTCTTTATCTATATTGACCTTAACACTAAGATCATTAACGGCAAAATCATGCGGGCATGTTCTGTCATAGGCAAAGAATTCATAATCGATAAACCCCCGCGTAACTATTATACCGTTACCCCCATATCCGGCTGCGCCTCTTCCCCAGTTATTCGTCCGGGCATTAATGGTATCGGAGTTGCCTGCAGCATTAAGATCAACAAATTCAGGATCCTGAAGATCGAGCGTAAAATCAACATATACATCAGGAATCACATCATTCTTCTTATTGCACGATCCGAGGCTCATCAGTAATAACGATGTGATTAAAAAAAATCTTATTTTTGACAAAAGTGCCACTGAGTATGTTTTAATGGTGCAAAATTAATAATACATCCGGAGATTAAACGTTATAGTTACATAAATATTGTAATCATTGAAAATGAACAACATACCTATGCGTAAGTTACTGATTTTTATACTTATCATTGCTCTGTCAACCGGTTCTGCAAACAGCCAGATCTTTCGTAAAAATGTAGTGAAAAGTACTGAAAAGGATTTATTCGGTAAATCCGGCAACAGTAAGGATGTTAAGATAAAGGAACCACGGAAAGTTTCAAAAACCAAAAAGGAGCAGGAAGCAAAAGAGAGAAAGCGCAAAAAGGACTATGCAAAGTCAATCAAAAGATCACAGAAGAGAACTATCGAAATTCAGTCACCTGATGTACAGACACGTATGAAGCAAAATCAAAAAGACCTTATATCGAGAGATAAGATAAAAAAGAAAAAAGTAAAATCAGGCTCAAAGAAAGCAGGAAAAAAATATAGTTAGATGAACAGTCAGTGTCTATTTGTTCAGATATATGATGTACGGGGAAATATTTGTCTTTAATTAAATTATTTTGTATATTTGCTATTGAAGAGTTCCGGGGTTTCTCCGGAATTCTTCTTATTTTTTAAACAGAAGAGAAGAAAAGAAATGGCAGAGGTTATTTATGTTACAGCCGAGGGTTTGCAAAGACTCAAGGAAGAGCTTGATCAATTGAGGAGGATTGAGAGGCCTTCCATTTCCAGGCAGATAGCTGATGCCCGCGATAAAGGCGACCTGTCGGAAAACGCTGAATATACAGCTGCAAAAGAAGCTCAGGGAATGCTGGAGATGAAAATTTCCAAGCTCGAGGACATTGTGGCCCACTCGAGGATTATTGATGAATCAAAGATAGACACATCTTCGGTTCAGATACTTAACAAAGTTACAATAAGGAACAAAACCACCAACAAAGTCATGGAATACCAGCTTGTTCCTGAGAGTGAATCGAATTTCAGGGAGGGCAAGATTGCCGTCAGCTCTCCCATAGCAAGGGGCCTTATAGGAAAAAAGGTGGGAGATATAGTCCAGATTACAGTACCGTCAGGTATTATTCCTTTTGAAATAATTGCTATTGCTATATAGTAACATCATTTCTACTTACCATGGCAACAATTTTTACTAAAATTATCAACGGGGAAATTCCATCCTATAAGATCGCCGAAGATGAGAATTATTTCGCATTTCTCGATATCAATCCCCTGAAAGCAGGACATACACTTGTAATACCTAAAAAAGAAACAGATTACATCTTTGATATTGATGATGAGCATCTTGCAGGCATGATCATCTTTTCAAAGAAAGTGGCAGCTGCAATAAAAAGCCATATCAGGTGTAACCGTATCGGGATAGCAGTGCTGGGGCTCGAGGTTCCGCATGCTCATATTCATCTGGTTCCAATGGATACAATGGAAGACATAAATTTCAGAAATCCGAAGCTGAAGTTTTCTGATGAAGAGTTTAAAGAGATTGCAGGAGCAATAAGTAAGAAGGTAAAACTTTAATCATTTGAACCTCTGCGGTTAAAGGATTTTTTTTTTGATCACATTCTTATATTTCATAATTTCATAAGATAATTCTGTCCGCTGCATGAGTTATCTGTATAATCTTTGGGATGATTTCATAAGTCTTCTTTTCCCCAGGCTTTGCTATGGATGCGGTAATCACCTGCTCAGGAATGAAAACATTATCTGTACTGAATGCTTTGTGGTAATTCCAAGGACCAATTTTCATACACAGCCCGATAACCCCATGGAACAGCTGTTCTGGGGAAGATGCATTATTGAAAAGGCTGCTGCCTTCTCCTTTTACAATAAAGGCAGCCGGATACGAAGCCTTATACACAATTTAAAATACAAGGGAATCAGGGAGGTAGGCTTTGAACTTGGGCATATTTACGGTCTATCACTTAAATCATCAGGTTTTTTAGATAATGTAGATCTGATAGTTCCGGTTCCTCTTCATCCTTCAAAGAAAAGAACAAGGGGCTTTAATCAAAGCGAAATAATTTCTGAAGGAATTGCCGGTGCCACAGGTTTGAAAATCAGTAATGAAGCCATTGTGAGGATAATTGTTTCGGCAACACAAACCAAGCGGTCGAGGTATGAAAGATGGACCAATGTTGAAGGTATTTTTAACATTCCTGCTCCTGAAAAACTAAAAAACAGTCATATTCTGCTTGTGGATGATGTAGTTACAACCGGTTCGACCATTGAATCATGCACAAATGAATTGCTTAAGATCGAAGGAGTAAAAGTCAGCGTTATAGCATTAGCTTTCGCATCGATGTAACAACCAGTTATTTAACCCGTTGCGGATTTTTATTTAAAAAATCCTTCCAGCTGTTGTAAGCTTTTTCCTGGCAGGGTTTATTAGTCTGGTAAAAATGGCACAGGGCTGCTGCCAGTCCATCCGTAGCATCAAGCTTCACTTCGGAGATATTGAATTTCAGAATATTCATCAGCATGGCCGCAACCTGCTCCTTTGATGCTGCACCCTGACCGGTAATTGACATTTTTATTTTCCTGGGTGCATATTCAAAGATCGGCAGTGAACGTGTGAGGGCAGCAGCAATTGCCGCACCCTGGGCACGGCCCAGCTTTAGCATTGACTGCACATTTTTTCCAAAAAAAGGAGCCTCAATCGCCAGCTCATCAGGATGATACTCATCGATTATGGATATTGTCCTTTCAAATATGTGCTTCAGCTTAAGATAATGATCATCATATTTGGCAAGATCGATGGACCCTATAACTATAAGCTCAGGGACAATCCCAATTGTTTTTATTACACCATATCCGGTGATGCTGGTACCCGGATCAATGCCCAGAATTATCCTCTCACTTGTTTTGGCTTTCAAAGGCTGGTTTATGAGAAACTTCAATAATACTATTTGTCTTTTACAAATGTATTATTCATCCACGAAGGTTTCTCATCAAACTGAGGATATTTTTTCAACTTAGCTGTACTTTTTGCCGATCTGAATACTCCTGTTTCAAGATATTGGATAGCTTCACTCAGGCATGCCTCATTTCTGTCATCAAAATCGTGTGTGATATCATCAGGAGCAACCTTATTCGGAGCAATGCCTGCAAAATAATTACCTTCATTGCTGGAATTCACTATTTTAAAGGTAACCGGCCAGAACCAGTATTTCTTTTCAATTGTCCATCCATTCATTCCTGTTGGTTTGCCATTTGTTGTATCACCCACACTGACAACTTCAATATGAGGTTTAAGCGAGTTCATTACGGCCTCACTTGCAGATGCTGTTGAGCGCGATGTTATAACAACCATCCTTGGAAGTGCCAGTGAGTAAGGAGTTGAAAGGAAGGGAAATGGCTTATTATTATTCTGCCGCATACTATTATACTCAAGCTTTGCAAAAGTTTTTCCTGCCAGTACGTTTCCTCCGATATAGCTGGCAATTTGTCCTGCAATATCGAGATATCCTCCTGGATTGTATCTCATATCTACAATAAGATCCTGAACGTTATTTTGCTTGAAGAAGGCAAATGCTGTTTTAAGTTCCTGCTCCGTTGGCAGGATAAACGACTCGAAAACGAGATGTCCGGCTACCTTGTTTGAAAGATGCAATGTGTCATATAGCAGAACAGAGTTTATGGTGAAAGTTTTCTTGGTTGATGATATCGTTGCAGTCGTGCCATCGGGTTTGACAAATTCAAAAGTATTTGTTATTCCGGCTTCTGAAGGTCCTATCACATTTGAATACGCAGAACCGTCCGACGAAAGCAGCAGGGGTGCAATATTCACACCGTTTACCTTGTTTACAATCCAGCCTCTGCGTACTCCCTCGGCATAGAGTGGTGAGCCCGAATATATCATCGCGATGCGGGCTTTCAGGTCATCATCGAGTCCGATCCTGAATCCATGACCTACGAATGTGCCTTTCATCTGTTCTTCGAATTCTTCATAATCAGCCAAAAAGCTCCATCTATCGAGTTCCTTATATCTCATAGCATCAAGAATCGCAAACGGATCACTGTAATTATTCTTATTAACTACCGGAGCCTCTTCTTCCCAGTAATACCAATCTTTCATTATATCATAGACACTGTCTCTGGCCATGACAGGTGTAAGGCTGCCGCTGTCATCAATTGGTTTAACGTCGTCCTTTTTACAGGATACCGACAATGCCATACATATTATATATAAGAAAAAAAGCTTTCTCATTTTTGTTTCAGTTTTGTATTAAAACATAATTGGCAGACACTACATCACTTCGTTGGCCCCTTACCCTAAAGGGTGCGATGAACCGGGTCCAGCTCTGCTGGCGAGCTCGGCGCAGAACATTAAAGTATTTATTTGTGTGATTCACGATATTCAAATAATTTAATTTCTTACAGCTTTCCGGCTTTGTATCAGGATTCCTGTGATAATCAGCAATAATCCTGCCGGAGTTGTATAATAAACGGGTTCATGAAGAATAAAGTGTACAAAAATAAGGGAAAGAAATGGTCCGAAATATACAAGGTTGCTTACTTTATCGACCGTTGTTGCAAACTGAAGAGCTTTAAGCCAGAAAATAAAGGTTATCCCCATTTCGAAGATCCCTATATACATAGCTGAGAGACTCCCTTCCAATCCGGGTTCGATATTCCATTTGCCTGTAATTATCATTGAAACAATAAGATAAAACGACCCAAAAAGGAAGCTTAGAAATAGTTTTATTGCTTCATCCCTTTTATCCCTGATATTCAGAATGAAATAGAATGCCCAGAAAAATGAGCTCCCGAGTGCAAGCAGAACGCCTGGGAGGCTGGCATGACTCCGGGTGAAAGGACTTCCCTGGGAGGAGATGATATATACCCCGGCAAAGCTTATCAGAAGTGCAATGAAGCTCTTCTTTTCTATTTTCTGCTTAAGTAAAGGAACAGAAAGAAATACCATTACTATCGGCCATATCATATTAAGCGGCTGGGCAACCTGGGCAGGCAGAAGCTTGTAGGCATTCAACAGTATCAAATAATAAATAAACGGGTTAATGAGTCCAAGCAAAGCCGATCTCAGAAGTTCTGTAGGAGTGGTTTGCTTTATGAGATTTATTTTGCCGCCTGCAAGAACAAAGATGAACATTACAACGGTAGAAGTGACTGCGGCAATGGTGATCATCGTGAGAATATCGAGCTTGCCGAGGCTTATCTTAAATGCGGTAGGAACCGTTGACCAGAGGAGGATAGCCAGCCCGGCGTACACATAGGATGATCTGGTTCTGTTCATAAAAAAACTTGCCCCCAAACCCCCTGAAGGGGGCTTAAAATAAGGATGTTATAATCTTCCCTTTTATCTTTTACTTTTGTCTTTTGTCTTAATAAATTACCCCCAAACCCACTGAAGGATATTTTGCCCCCAAACCCACTGAAGGGGGCTTAAAATCAGGATGTTAGAACCTTTTTGTTTAATTTATTATTTCAAAACCTGTATAAGGTATCAGCACCTTTGGCACTTTTATTCCATCAGGAGTCTGATTATTTTCGAGTATTGCAGCCACTATCCTTGGCAAAGCAAGGGCGCTTCCATTAAGTGTGTGGACAAGTTTAGTCTGTTTTTCACCTTTCTCCTTAAACCTGCACTTCAGACGGTTTGCCTGAAACGATTCAAAATTTGAAACTGAGCTCACCTCCAGCCATCTTTTCTGTGCTGCCGACCATACTTCAAAATCATAAGTCAGTGATGATGTAAATGACATGTCTCCGCCGCATAATCTCAGAATACGGTATGGCAGATCAAGTTTTGAAACAAGTCTTTCCACATGATTGACCATCTCTTCAAGAGATTCATATGAACGATCGGGATGTGCAATTCTTACAATTTCAACCTTGTCGAACTGGTGAAGTCTGTTAAGTCCTCTCACGTGCGCGCCCCAGGAGCCTGCTTCCCTTCTGAAACAAGGTGTATAAGCGATGTTCATTATTGGCAACATTTCGGCACTAAGAATTACATCCCTGTAAATATTTGTGACCGGTACTTCGGCCGTGGGAATCAGATAAAAATTATCGAGGGTGGCATGGTACATCTGTCCTTCCTTATCGGGAAGCTGTCCTGTACCAAATCCGGAATCTTCATTGACCATGATGGGAGGCATAACCTCAAGGTAACCTGATTTTTCTCCTTCATCAAGGAAAAAGCTGATGAGAGCCCTCTGCAACTTGGCTCCCTTGCCTTTGTAAACCGGAAATCCTGCGCCGGTCAGTTTTATGCCAAGGTCAAAATCAATGATATCATATTTCTTAATAAGGTCCCAGTGTGGAAGAGCTGAATCGGAAATAGAGGGTAAAACACCACCCTCACGGACTTTCACATTATCATCAGCTCCATGTCCGGGAGCAACAGACTCGTGTGGCAGATTGGGCAGTTTTATTATTTCGTTTTTAAGATCATTATCTATTGGTATCAGCTTTTCGGAAAGTGATTTGATATCTTCCTTGAGTGAATATGTTTTTTCCTTGGCAGCTTCAGCTTCAGCTTTTTTGCCATCTTTCATAAGGGAACCTATCTCTTTCGAGATCCTGTTCATCTCAGCCTGCATCAGATCAGTCCTTGATTGAATGTCACGTCTGGAACTATCGAGATCGAGAATCCTGTTTATTATTCCTTCTGCTTCAAAGTTTTTTACTTTAAGCCGTTCAATGATGAATTCTTTTTTTTCGCGGATAAGATTAATCGTTAACATATTCAGCCGGGTTATTATAAAAAAAACAGGCTATTATGAGCCTGTTGTAAAAATATTAAAAAAACTCCCGATAATGCTTTCCCTGACAAGAAAAGAATTACGGGAGCTTATTTCTTCAGGATAATTGATTATTCTGTAGCGGGTTTTACCGATACATATGTTTTATTATCTCTTTTTCTTTTGAACTCAACTTCACCATCGGTGAGAGCAAAAAGAGTGTGATCCTTCCCAAGCCCTACATTGAGTCCGGGGTTGTGCTTAGTTCCCCTCTGACGAACAATGATATTGCCTGCTTTAGCTACCTGACCTCCGAAGAGCTTCACACCCAGTCTTTTACTTTGCGAATCGCGACCGTTACGTGAACTACCTGCTCCTTTCTTGTGTGCCATAACTTTATATTTTTATTTTCTGTAATTATAATATTATTTTTTTGCCTTTGAAGTTTTTTTAGCTGCAGGAGCTTTCTTTGTTGCTGTTGCAGTTTTCTTTGCTGCTGTTGCAGTTTTCTTTGCTGCTGGTTTTTTTGTAGCTGCTTTCTTTTCCTTAACAGGTACTTCAACATCATTTGTTTCAGCTGCCGGGACTACTTCCTTTCTGGTTACTTCTCTTTTTGGCGCTGTTTTGCCATTGATGCTAAGTATTTCCACCTGTGTAAAATTCTGGCGATGCCCGTTTTTGATCCTGTAACCCTTTTTTCTCTTCTTCTTGAAAACAATAACCTTGTCGCCTCTCACATGATCAACAACTGTTCCTTCAATTACTGCATCCTTTATAATTGGATCACCAATTGTGATTACACCATCATCCTCGAGTAAAAGCACTTT
Organism: Bacteroidales bacterium; assembly: GCA_038325595.1. Classification (GTDB taxonomy): domain Bacteria; phylum Bacteroidota; class Bacteroidia; order Bacteroidales; family VadinHA17; genus LD21. Next base: position 8,514 of record JBBQJD010000016.1, read on the forward strand.
ATCAATTTCAACTTTCTTACCTTCCTGAACTTCAAGCCTGTGGACAAAAATCTTTTTCCCGGGCTCTATCTTAAACTGCTGACCTGCAATTTCTACGATCGCGTACATCTTTTATATTTTTAATGTTACTCCACGAGGCGTATATAAATATTGTTGTTATACAGCTTCAGTTGCCCCGGTGGATATATCTAAATTCGGACTGCAAAGATATACAAATAAGATTATTTACAAACCAAACTCAGGTTTTTTTTAACTTTGATTCCCTGAGGGTTTTGGGATTAGGTGCAAGATTCAATTATTAGAATCTTTAATTAGTGGCCGGAGGTAAATTTCCCTATCTCACAGAACCTTTTCTTTGATTTCATGTTGATAAAAAAGTAAGAATGACTACCGGAGTGTTAGCGGTAATATCGCTATATTTGCATTTGGAAAAATCCCCGGCAATTTGTTAGCCAAAATTATTGATAATGAAGAGAGTTAAGCTAAAAGTAATGGGCATATCATACAGTCAGACACAATCTGGTGCGTATGCGCTTATACTTATTGAAGAAAGCGGGGAAAGGCGGATTCCGATTATCATCGGTGGCTTTGAAGCACAGGCAATTGTAATCAAGCTTGAAAATCTTAATCCTCCACGTCCTCTGACACATGACCTTTTTAAAAAGTTTGCCGAGGTTGTTGATATCTCTGTGATTGAGGTTGAGATACATAAACTTGAAGAAGGCGTTTTCTTTTCAAAACTTATTTGCAGCAATGGAATAAAGGAATATGCAATTGACAGCAGAACATCCGATGCTGTGGCTATTGCACTGAGATTCGGCTGTCCTATCTTTATCACTGAGGAAATCCTTGAAAAAGCAGGGATAACAATTAATCCTGACACTGATGTATCTACTGTCGGCGAAACGGATAATGTTCTTGATCCTCCTGACAGAGTTAAATATGATACGTACTCTGATGATGAACTTTATAAAATGATTGATAAAGCCGTAAGTGTTGAGGATTATGAGCTTGCCGCAGCCATCAGGGATGAAATTGAACAACGAAAGAATAAAAAGAAGAAGAGCCGTTAAAGTTCCCCTCACCAAATAATTAATTAACAAGTCTTGAGAATGAAAAAAAGTTCAATCCTGGGTATTCTGTTTGTAATATTTACTTTTCAGGCTTTTGCAAAGGAATATAAGGTCAATTCACCCGATGGTAAAATTTCCCTTACCATAAATGTGGAAAAAGAAATTACATGGTCGGCAACATTTGAAGGCAGGAAGATAGTAAGCTCATCCAGAACCTCGATGATCCTTAATGACGGCAGAACACTCGGACAGAATAATAAAGTAAGAAGAGCCAGAGAAGGTCAGGTGAGCGAAATCATAAAGCCCGTTGTTGCAAACAAGAGATCAGAGATTACTGATAACTGCAATACTCTCACGTTAAGTTTCAATGCAGGCTTTGCCATTCAATTCAGAACATATAATGATGGCTTTGCTTACCGTTTCGAAACATCACTTAAAGATACTATCACTGTACAGAATGAAGTATCCGAAATCAAATTTCCGGAAGGATCTAAATCCTGGTATCCTCTCGAAACAAGTTTTATGTCGCATAATGAAAGGACTTATATTCATTCATCGGTTGACACAATAAACAATAAGCACCTTGCCAGTCTTCCGGCTCTATTCCAGATTGATGGAACAAATGTTCTCATAACAGAATCTGACATACAGGATTATCCGGGCATGTGGCTCCTTGGAGCAGCTGAGGGAAAATTCAATGGCAGCTGGCCAAAATACCCGGATGCTGAAAACCTGAAAGGCGATCGTGATCTGTTTGTAACAGGCACAAAGGATTACATTGCAAAAACCAGCGGTACCCGGACCTTTCCGTGGAGGGTGTACGTTATTGCTAAAAATGATGTCGGTTTAATAGAAAGCGATCTTGTATTCAAACTGGCGCCACCGGTTAAGATTGAGGATACGAAATGGATCAAACCCGGACAGGTAGCCTGGGACTGGTGGAACGCAAATAATATATATGGTGTTGATTTTAAGGCAGGTATCAACAACGATACCTATAAATATTATATTGATTTCGCATCAGATAACGGGATTGAATACATAATCCTTGATGAAGGATGGTATAACCTTGGGAATGTTACCGAACAGGCTCCCGATATCGATGTTGCTGAACTTTGCAAATATGCTGAAGCCAAAAACGTTGGGGTTATTTTATGGGTGGTATGGAAATCTTTATGGGATAAAATGGATGAAGCGCTTAGCCTTTATGAGAAGTGGGGAGTAAAGGGTATCAAAGTTGATTTTATGCAGAGAGACGATCAGAAGATTGTAAATTTTTACCAGGAAGCTATTGAGAAAACCGCAAAACATCATCTGCTGATAGACTTTCATGGAGCATATAAACCTGACGGAATCGGGCGTACATGGCCAAATGCCATAACACGCGAGGGAGTAAAAGGAATGGAAAACAATAAGTGGAGCAAGGATATCAATCCCGATCATGATGCTACTATTCCCTTTATAAGGATGGTTGCAGGACCAATGGATTATACCCCCGGAGCAATGATAAATATGGACAGTGCAAACTACAATCCTCAGTTTACACGGCCCGCAAGTCAGGGTACACGTGCACACCAGGTTGCATTATACGTTCTTTATGAAAGTCCGCTGCAAATGCTGTCTGACAGTCCTTCAAACTATATGAGAGAGCAGGAAACAACAGATTTTATAGTGAATATTCCCGTTGTATGGGATGATATCAAAGGACTGGACGGGAAAGTCGGAGATTATCTTCTTCTTGCCCGCCGTTCAGGCAATGAATGGTTTGTAGGAGCAATTACAGACTGGACAGCCCGCGATATGGAACTCGATCTGTCGTTCCTTCCAAAGGGCAATTATGAAATTGATATATTTCAGGATGGCATCAATGCTGACAGGCACGGACATGATTACAAACGGATAAAGAGGAATGTAACACAGGGAGATAAAATCAACCTGCATCTTGCTCCCGGAGGCGGATGGGCAGCCAGAATTTCTCCCCGGTAGAATTTATTTTGTCAAAATAGCATGAAACAATATCTTGACCTTCTCGATCATGTTCTGAAAACAGGGACAAGAAAAGCTGACAGGACAGGTGTGGGAACAATTTCTGTTTTTGGTTATCAGATGCGGTTTAATCTTGAAGACGGCTTCCCGCTGATGACAACGAAGAAGCTTCACCTTAAGTCCATACTTCATGAACTGCTCTGGTTTATTTCGGGCGATACCAATATTAAGTACCTGAAAGAAAATGGAGTAAAAATATGGGATGACTGGGCTGACAATGACGGGAATCTCGGACCTGTTTACGGATATCAATGGAGATCGTGGCCTGCGGAGGATGGAAAGAAGATCGACCAGCTCATGAATGTCATAAATTCAATTAAAAAATCACCTGATTCGCGAAGACATATAGTTACTGCCTGGAATCCCGGGCAGCTGGATAAGATGGCTCTTCCTCCCTGTCACCTTCTTTTTCAGTTTTATGTTGCCGAAGGTAAATTATCGTGCCAGCTTTATCAGCGAAGCGCGGATATCTTTATCGGTGTTCCTTTCAATATTGCCTCATATGCACTTCTTACAATGATGATTGCCCAGGCAACGGGCCTGAAGACAGGTGATTTTGTTCATACACTTGGCGATGCACATATTTATCTTAATCACATTGATCAGGTTCAGCTTCAACTCACGCGGGAACCTTTAAAATTACCGGGAATGATCATAAATCCTGATGTCACTGATATTCTGAAATTCCGTTTTGAGGATTTTACGCTAAAGGATTATGTTGCTCATCCGCATATTAAAGGTGATATTGCGGTATAATCGATTCACAAATTATTGAATTATGGTTTCATTGATAGTTGCGGTTTCCGAAGACTGGGGCATAGGAAAGAATAATGAACTCTTATGGCATATTTCTGAAGATCTTAAGAGGTTTAAAAGGCTTACATTCGGGAAAACCGTATTAATGGGTAAGAAAACCTGGGAGTCATTGCCCCGAAAGCCGCTTCCTGGCAGAAAGAATATTGTTCTCACTGATATTCCGGGCGAAGTAATTGAAGGATCGGTTACTGCATACTCAATCGATGATGCACTTGGTAAGTGCCGGAAGGAGGAAGAAATATTTGTTATAGGAGGGGGCAGCATTTACAGGCAGTTCATGCCCGTTGCAGACCGGCTTTACATAACACATGTTCATTTGAAAGCCCAGGCCGATATCTATTTCCCTCCGGTTAACCTTGTTGAATGGGAAGTTGAATCGGAAGAAAAGATAACAGATGGAGAAAAGGGAATTCCTTATACCTATACAATATATAAAAGGAGGAAGAACCAGTAACAGTCTCAGAATGCAATTAGGAAACCTTGAGAATTTTCAGATTGATCCTCTCAAGTTTCCTATTAGCATAGTCCACCGTTATCTCAAGCTCACGAGTCTTATGTGAGGGCATTTCGAACATGGCATCAAGCATTATAGCTTCACAGATAGATCTGAGCCCCCTGGCGCCAAGCTTGAATTCAAGGGCTTTATCAACGATATATTCAAGAACACCATCCTCAAAGGACAGCTTGATATTATCCATCTTGAAGAGCTTGATATATTGTTTTACGAGGGCATTCTTTGGTTCTGTAAGTATCGCTCTGAGAGCATCTCTGTCGAGTGGATTAAGATGTGTAAGAACGGGAAGCCTTCCGATTATTTCCGGTATAAGGCCATAAGATCTCAGGTCCTGGGGAGCTATATACTGAAGCAGATTATCTTTGTCAACTTTTTCTCTTGATTTTGAAGCTCCATAGCCAACTATCTGAGTATTAAGACGCTGGGCAATCTTCTTGTTTATTCCCTCGAAAGCTCCTCCACAGATAAAAAGTATGTTTTTGGTATCAACGGGGATCATTTTCTGCTCGGGATGCTTGCGGCCTCCCTGGGGTGGGACATTAACTATCGATCCTTCAAGCAATTTTAAAAGGCCCTGTTGTACCCCTTCACCTGACACATCACGTGTTATTGAGGGATTATCACCTTTACGGGCAATCTTGTCAATCTCATCAATGAATACGATACCTTTTTCGGCAGCTTTCACATCGTAATCGGCATTCTGCAGTAACCGTGTGAGGAGGCTTTCAATGTCCTCACCTACATATCCTGCTTCTGTCAGAACTGTTGCGTCGACAATCGTGAAAGGCACATGAAGCATTTTAGCAACAGTTCGGGCAAGGAGAGTCTTTCCGGTACCTGTTTCGCCTACAAGGATAATGTTTGATTTCTCAATTTCAACATCCTCGGCATCAGGCTTTTGCATCAGCCTCTTGTAATGATTGTAAACAGCAACCGAAATGATCTTCTTTGCCATATCCTGACCAATAACGTACTGGTCAAGGAAATTCTTGATTTCAATGGGTTTAAGAAGGTTTATGGTATCGAATGAAATGTTCTTTTTGCTGCCAAGTTCCTCATTCATAATGCTGTGGGCCTGCTCAATACAGTGATCGCATATATGGCCTTCAAGACCGGCAATAAGAATATTAGCCTCTTTTTTTGTCCTGCCGCAAAATGAACATTTATCCATTTTCACTTTATTTTTGTGTTCTGGTCAGTATTTCGTCGATCATACCATATTCCTTGGCTTCTGCTGAAGTCATCCAGTGGTCTCTGTCAGCATCCTTTTCAACCCTTTCATAGGTATTGCCTGAATGTAAGGCTATGATCTCATAAAGTTCCCTTTTCAGCTTCATTATTTCACGGGCTGTTATTTCAATATCGGAAGCCTGTCCTTCTGCACCACCCATAGGCTGGTGAATCATGATCCGGGAATGTTTGAGGGCTGAACGTTTCCCTTTTTTACCGGCAGTAAGCAGAACGGCACCCATTGATGCTGCCATTCCGGTGCATATAGTTGCAATTTCAGCAGAAATATACTGCATAGTGTCATAAATTCCGAGACCTGCATGCACTGAACCACCCGGTGTATTGAAATAAATCTGTATGTCCTTGCCAGGATCAGATGAATCGAGATAAAGCAACTGAGCCTGGATAATATTAGCCACATAGTCGTCTATGGGAAGACCAAGAAATATAATTCTGTCCATCATAAGACGAGAGAAGACATCCATTGAAGCGATATTCAACTGTCTTTCTTCAATAATGGTCGGTGAAATATAACTATTGCTTGCTGAAGCATACCTGTGCAGATTCATGCTGCTTATTCCCCTTTTACTCCGGGCAAACTTTCCAAAATCATCAATTATGTTCATTTTTTCTGGTTTTTATTTTTAAAATGCAAAGATAATAAAATAAAAACAGAGCAAAGCAAGTGTTGACCTATTCAAAAAGCTTGTTGAACTCATCAACGCTAACACTCTTTTTTTCAAGTTCTACAAGCTCCCTGAGATTCAGGACTACTTTTTCTTCAAGTATCTTGTCAGCTATTCTTTTTGCATCATCTTCTCTTTTCAGAGTTTCCTTTGCATAATTGCTGATCTGTTCATCAGTTGCATAGAAAAGTCCGTATTGCTGAAACTGATATCTTGTTATGTTTTCAGCCTCTTTCAGAAGTTCTTCTTCAGTTATATTTATTTCATTATCCCGGGCAACCTTGTTTCTGATAAGCTGCCATTTCAGGTCTTTTCTGAAAGTGTCAAATTCCTTCTCAATCTGCTCTTCAGTAGTTTTTTCATTTACCCTGAGCAGCCATTTTTTAAGGAATTCTTCAGGAAGCTGAAATTCAGTTTTTTCTATTGCAAGGGTTTTCACATCCATCATAACCTTGTAATCGCTTTCGCGCTTCAGGTTCGTGGCAATTTCTTCTTCAATCTTTTTCAGGAACTCCTCTTCTGAATTCACCACTCCTTCGCCATAGATCTTATCGAATAGTTCCTGTCCGATTTCTGCAGGATGAAAGTGGCTTATTTCGGAAATTGCAAATCTGAAATTACCCTCAATTCCTTCAACTTCTTCTTTCTTTATGCGGAGGATACCGGCTATTTCAGTATCATTCGGGTAAGCTTTTTTCAGGTCAAAGACTACGGTATCATTGATACCTTTTCCAATGAACTGATTTTTTATTTCTTCATCCTTTATTATATCTACCCCAATTGAAGTTTCTTCAACAGATGGACCATCAGGAATCACTTGCCCATCAGCATCAACAGCTTCTATCTTTCCCTTAATCACATCCCTGGCAGCAACGATTTCCGATTTATGTAATTCGCCGAAGCGACGGGTATAATTTTCCAGATAATCTTTTTTCATCTTTTCATCGATGATTATCTCGTATTCATGTACCTTATCCTTTTTGCCTAGATTCACTTCAATGGCAGGAGCAAGGCCAAGCTCAAATGAGAATGTAAACTCCTCCTGTTTTTCAAAGTCATATCTTTCCTGGTCATCTGTCTTTGGAAGCGGATCGCCGAGTATTTCTATTTTTTCGTCCGTAAGATATTTCTGTATGTTTTCACTTACAGTTTTGTTGACTTCTTCAACAAGAACAGATTTACCATACATTTTCTTAATAAGGCCGATCGGAACCATTCCGGGACGAAATCCTTTAATATTGGCTTTCTTCCTGTAATCTTTCAATACAGTTTCTACCTTATCCTCGTAATCGGGTTTATCGATCTTAACTTTCAGCACAGCATTCAGATCGTCGATGTTTTCTCTGGTAATGTTCATTTGAATTCTTGTTTATTGCATAGTTAAAAAAACCGCCAAAGCGGTTTGTTAATTTGTGCGGATGAAGGGACTCGAACCCCCACGCCTGTCAGGCACAAGATCCTAAGTCTTGCTCGGCTACCAATTACGACACATCCGCGAATTGAAATTCGCTGCAAAAGTATAATAAATTATGATCAAAACAAATAGATTGTTATCTGCGGAGTTCAAAGTTCTTGCCGAGGTAAACTTTTCTTACATGCTCATCATCTGCCAATTGTGCAGATGTACCTGATTTAAGTATCCGGCCTTCGAAAAGCAGGTATGCCCTGTCGGTGATTGACAGTGTCTCATGAACGTTATGATCTGTTATAAGGATGCCGATTTGTTTATCTCTCAACTTTGAAACAATTTCCTGGATATCTTCAACGGCTATTGGGTCAACGCCGGCAAAAGGTTCGTCAAGAAGGATGAATTTAGGCTTCAGGGCAAGTGCTCTTGCAATTTCGGTACGTCTTCTTTCTCCTCCCGATAACTGAATGCCTTTGTTTTTCCTGATTTTCTCAAGGCCGAATTCACTGATCAGGTTCTCAAGTCTGTCTCTTTGTTCATCCTGATGTAATCCTGACATCTCAAGCACTGCTTTAATATTGTCTTCAACAGACATGTTCCTGAAAACTGAAGCCTCCTGGGCAAGATACCCGATACCTCTTCGTGCGCGCTTATAAACGGGAAGTGTTGTAATCTCTTCATCATCGAGAAAAATCTTTCCTTCACGCGGTCTGATCAACCCCACAATCATATAAAATGAAGTTGTTTTGCCTGCTCCATTGGGCCCGAGCAATCCAACGATCTCACCCTGTTCAACCTCAATTGAGACATGATCCACAACTGTCCTGCTACGGTACTTTTTTACAAGATTTTCAGTATGCAGTTTCATTATACCTATGTGGTGGCTACTTCAGTTTTACTCGAATTATCGTCCTTCATGAAATCATCACGTTCCTTGTCTTTCTGTTTCATAACCCTTGCAGAGATAAGGATACTTACTTCATAAAGTATAAGAAGAGGAATACTTACAAGAACCTGAGAGAAGATATCAGGAGGAGTGATTATGGCAGCAAGAATAAATATGACAACTATGGCATGCTTTCTGTATTTTCGCATGAACATGGGTGTGATGACACCAATCTTTGTAAGAAAGAAAGCTACTATGGGAAGTTCAAATACAACACCTGTTGCCAGGCATATGGATGTAAGTGTACCTATGTAAGATCTGACATTGATCTGATTAGTTACTTCAGGACTGATTTCATATGAACCAAGGAAATGAAAGGAAAGAGGTGCCAGTAAATAGAATCCGAAAAGAACACCCGTAAAAAACAGAAGTGATGCAGCTGTTACAGCACCTTTTGCATATTTGGCTTCATTCTGACGCAGAGCAGGTTTAAAGAACTGCCAGAATTCCCATAGAATGACAGGGAATGCAAGAATAAGGCCGGAAACCATTGCAACAGCGATATGTGTTGTAAGCTGTCCGGACATTTTTATATTTATCAGGTTAAGGTGTTTAGTATTAATGCATAATGCTGTAGTATTAAGCATTTCTCCAAGCCTGCAAAAGAGACGGTTTGTAAAGAATTCAGGATTTTTGGGTGCAAGAATAACCTTATCAAAAAGAAAATTTTTAAAGATGAATGCTATTATCATGAAAATGAAAATAGCCAGCACAGAACGGATGATATGCCACCTTAATTCCTCGAGATGTTCGAGAAATGACATTTCATTCTCTCCCTTCTTCCCTTTTTTCCAAAACATTGCCATTTGACAGTGATATAATTATTTTTAATTCAGAGCGTAAAGATGATAAATCTTATTTTGCAAAACAATATTAATCTTTTATCTGTTTAGAGTTGGGGATAAGAATCATTTCAATCGGGATTGTATAGATAACAGGTTATATATCAATAGAGTACAAAAGTACTAAAATAGCCAGTCGTCATATCGGATCCTTTTGTTTGATTTTCTGACAAGGCAATTCCAGTTAATCCCGCTAATATAACGTGGAACATTTTTGTTATTAATTAAATAAAAAAGAATTTGATCAGGAAATTTGTTAACTTTATTAAAGGCAAAACATAATCTTTTGCCTCTCTCATATATACTATTTTTCAGAACAAATGCTTAACGATTCAACAATACTCGAAAACTTAAAAAAATATTTCGGATTTGACACATTCAAAGGTAATCAGGAACCCATAATAAGAAACGTTCTGGCTGGAAGGGATACGTTTGTACTTATGCCCACGGGAGGAGGGAAATCCCTTTGCTATCAGTTTCCAGCTGTTATGAGAGGAGGAACAGCAATTGTAATTTCCCCTCTTATTGCACTGATGAAGAACCAGGTTGATGCAATGAGAAATTTCAGCACTAATGACGATGTAGCACATTTCCTGAATAGTTCACTGACAAAAGCAGAGATAGCAAGGGTTAAAAAGGATGTTGTGACGGGAAAAGCCAAGCTCCTGTATGTTGCTCCCGAATCACTTACCAAGGAAGAGAACATCGATTTTTTAAAGAATATTGAAATATCCTTTTATGCTGTGGATGAGGCACATTGTATTTCAGAATGGGGTCATGACTTCAGGCCTGAATACAGAAGAATCAGGCCCATAATTGACGTTATTGGCAGGTCACCCATTATCGCTCTCACAGCAACTGCAACTCCTAAGGTTCAGCATGATATTCAGAAAAATCTGGGTATTACCGATGCGGATATCTTTAAATCATCATTTAACAGGCCCAACCTTTATTATGAGGTTAAATCAAAGCAGGATGTAACAAAAGAGATTATCAAATATATTAAGAACAACAACGGTAAATCAGGGATCATATATTGTCTGAGCAGGAAAAAGGTTGAGGAAATAGCTGAGGTGTTAAAGGTTAACGGGATTAAGGCTCTTCCTTATCATGCAGGAATGGATTCATCCACAAGGACAACCAACCAGGATAAGTTTCTTATGGAAGACGTTGATGTGATCGTGGCTACTATTGCTTTCGGTATGGGTATCGATAAGCCTGATGTGCGCTTCGTTATCCACTATGACATACCAAAAAGCCTTGAAGGTTACTACCAGGAAACAGGCAGGGCAGGACGCGACGGCGGTGAAGGTAACTGTATTGCATACTACAGTTATAATGATATCGTAAAGCTTGAGAAATTTATGCAGGGCAAGCCCATTGCTGAGCAGGAAATCGGAAAACAGCTGCTTCTCGAAACTGTTTCATATGCTGAATCTTCAGTATGCAGGAGAAAATTGCTTTTACATTATTTTGGTGAAGAATATCCGAATGAAAACTGCGAAGCCTGCGATAATTGTCTTCACCCCAAAGCTCAGTTTGAAGGGAATGAAGCAGTTGTCAGTGTTCTTGAAACTATACTGGCTGTAAAGGAAAAATTCAAGGCTGATCATGTAGCCAATATTCTGGCTGGAAAAGTTACATCCGCCATCAAATCATACAAGCATCATAAGCTGGAATATTTTGGAATAGGCGAGGACAAGGATGAAAAATTCTGGAATATGGTTATCAGACAGGGTCTCATAGCAAAGTTCCTGGTTAAGGATATTGAGAATTATGGCCTGCTAAAGCTTACTCCGAATGGAATGGCGTTTCTTGAAAATCCAACTTCCTTCATGCTCGCAGAAGATCATGATTATGCAGATTCGGCTGACGAGGAAAATGCCTTTGGGGCCAGAACCTCAGCTGTTGATGAAGAATTGTTCAGCATTTTAAAGGATCTGCGGAAGAAAATCTCTAAACAAAAAGATGTTCCCCCGTTCGTAATCTTTCAGGATCCCTCACTCGAGGATATGGCTATCCAGTATCCTGTCACAATTGATGAACTTCAGAATGTATCAGGTGTTGGAGCAGGCAAGGCACAGCGTTATGGAGAGGAATTTATTGAGATCATCAAAAAATATGTTGAGGAAAAGGATATTATCAGACCTCTCGATATGGTTGTGAAATCAGTGGTCAATAAATCGGGAATAAAAGTCTATATTATCCAGAGTATTGATGCAAAAAGGCCACTTGAAGATATTGCTGAAGCGAAAGGATTGGAAATGAGTGAATTAATTTCTGAAATTGAAGCAATTGTAAATTCAGGAACACGTCTTAATATAGATTATTATATCAACTCCACAATTGACGAAGAACGTCAGAATGATATTTATATGTATTTCAGGGAAGAAGCGGAAACTGACTCGATGGAAGAGGCCATAAAAGAACTGGGAAATGAATTTGAGGAGGAGGAAATAAGACTCATGAGGATCAAATTTCTGTCTGAGATGGGAAATTAATTTTTCCTCACAGATATCGCGTATAAAGCCACCCGGAGAACATAAAAAGGATAAACGACCTGTGCCGGTAAAAACCATTTTAACAGTTTACCATCTCCATACCGGTTTGCAGTATTTTTCAGGATCAAAAAATCAGGCAGTGATTTCAGAAGAAATATCATCATGAATACTTTAAGATATTCCCGGTTGAATATTCCTGCCATTAATATTCCTGTATAGAGTAAAATTGTAACAAATGTTACAAAACCAAGAAGAACAGAGTATGTGTCTCTGTAGGCATTTGCCTTGGAAATCCATCTTTTTCGTTGATTGAAAAAAGCATTCAGGGTGAAGGAAGGAAATGTAGTAACCATAGCATCAGTTGATTCAAGCCACAATATTTTTGCCTTACTGTCTTTTTTCAGACTGTGCAGTAGAAAAACATCATCGCCGGTGGCAATTTCATCATGAAGCTCTGCAAAATGGTTCATATATGCATCCTTTTCAAAAGCCAGATTGGCACCGTTGCACATAGTGCTGTTCCCGGATTTGGCAGATCCTGCTGTGATTCCCTGCAGGCTTAAAAATTCCAGGGATTGCAACCTTCTAAAAAAACCGGGCATATTTTCGATTCTCACGGGACAAATGATCAACGAAGCTTTCTCCTGCTCATAAAATGCTGCAATCGTCCTCAGCCACTTTTCGCCCATAGTGCAATCGGCATCAGTAGTGATAATCAGGTTTCCTTTTGCAAAGCTGATACCTGTTCTTATTGCCAGTTTTTTGCCGGTACCTTTATTATTGATGGTATGAATATTTCGTAAAAGGCTGAATTCCGAGGCAATAGTCAGAGTCCGGTCGGTGGAATTATCATTGACAATTATAACTTCGAACAGTTCTTCCGGATAATCCTGCATGGCGATGCTGTTCAGCAGACCGGGAAGATTTTCCTGCTCATTCCGGCAGGCTATTACAATAGAAATAAAAATTGAAGGATCATGTGTGACTTTGAAGCCTTTAATTCTTAACAGGCTTCTGTAAATAAAAAGCAGAAGGATAACATAAGGGCTGATCAGTAGTAAAGGAAGCCAGTAAAGAATCATTCCTTCATCCATTCATACATCTTGTAATGCTGACTCTGCATTCCCAGTGCTTCATACGTATACTGGGCCGGCAGATTATTAGTTTCGACATAAAGGCGAAGTCCGGCTGCATTATCTTTTTCCGCTTCTTTTTTAATCTGTGAGAACATCGCTTTGAAGATTCCCTTTCTGCGATAGTCAGGCAGCACGTACACTGACTGAAACCACCACACATTAGTGTTTCTCCAGTCACTCCATTCATAGGTGATCAGCAGGGATGATATTACACTTCCATTATCTTCCGCAACCCAGTACTGTCCGGAACCGGGATTTTTAAAGACAGCATTCACACCTTTTATTATTATTTCCGGTGCAAGCGTCATTTTTTCTGTTTCCCATGCCATTCTTTGCTGAAAATCAATAATTTCTGGTGCGTCTTCAGGTATTGCTTTTCTAATAATCATCATTTTTGTTTATCGTGGAATCTGGTTTTTTATTTTTTAGCCTCTACAGCCTCTACAGCCTTATTTATATTCATCCCAGCTCTTTATAGCCAGATCATCAATGCTCATTTTGCAGAAAGCCAGGATGAATGCGCTTGCAAGCCGGGCATTGGTAATAAGCGGAACATTATAATCGACGGCACTTCGTCTGATTGTGTAATCATTATCAAGCTCTGTGGCGCTCAGGTCCTTAGGAATGTTAACTACAAAATCGACTTCCCTCGATTTTATAAGGTCTATTGTATTGGGTGATTTGTTTTCATCGGGCCAGTAAGCCACGTGAGCTTCAACTCCTGCATTTTGCAGGAACTGCTGGGTTCCTCTGGTTGCGTAAAGTTTGTGTCCTTTTTCGCGAAGTGCCCTGGCACTGTTCAGGAGCTCCACTTTTGAACGGGCCGGACCGGTAGATAACAGGATGCTTTTCTGAGGAACCCTGTAGCCGACTGAAAACATTGCTTTCAGTATTGCTTCATAAAATCCTTCCCCTATACATCCTACTTCACCTGTTGATGACATATCCACCCCCAGAACAGGATCTGCCTTGGCAAGCCTCGAAAAGCTGAACTGCGGAGCTTTAACACCGACATAATCAAGATCGAAGACTGCTTTATTCAATTTTTCCGTAGGTATGCCAAGCATGACTTTTGTGGCCAGCTCTATGAGATTTGATTTCAGTACTTTGGAAACAAACGGCATGCTGCGGCTTGCACGAAGATTGCATTCAATAACCTTTATATCATTGTCTTTTGCAAGGAACTGAATGTTGAAAGGGCCTGAGATATTCAGCTCTTTAGCTATCTGCCTGGATATCCGTTTTATTCTCCTGGCTGTTTCAAAATATATTTTCTGGGCGGGGAAAACCATTGTAGCATCACCTGAATGTACCCCGGCAAACTCGACATGCTCACTTATTGCATATGCCAGAACCTCGCCATCGCGGGCTACTGCGTCAAGCTCTATTTCCTTTGCATTCTCAATGAATTCAGAAACAACCACAGGATATTGCTTTGAAACCTGTGAAGCAAGCTCAAGATAATGAGTTAATTCGTTCCTGTTAGAAACCACGTTCATTGCTGCTCCCGATAAAACATACGAAGGCCTTATCAGTACCGGAAATCCTATGCGGTCTACAAATTCAAAAATATCATTCACTGATGAGAGCTCTTTCCAGCGTGGCTGGTCAACTGAAAGGTTATCAAGCATGGCTGAGAATTTGTGCCTGTTCTCGGCCCTGTCGATTGATACAGGTGAGGTGCCTATAACAGGGACGTTTTCCTTGAATAATCTCATTGACAGGTTGTTGGGTATTTGTCCTCCGACCGATACAATAACGCCGCCTGGATTTTCAAGGTCAATTATGTCCATTACCCTTTCGAATGTAAGCTCGTCAAAATATAGCCTGTCGCATGTATCGTAATCAGTGCTGACAGTCTCGGGATTATAGTTGATCATTATAGATCTGAATCCCTCTTTTTTTATAGTCTCGATTGCATTTACCGAGCACCAGTCGAATTCAACGCTCGATCCTATCCTGTATGCTCCTGATCCCAGAACAATTATGGATTTCTTATCGTTTTCACAGATGATATCATGTTCTGAGCCGCTGTATGTGAGATAAAGGTAATTAGTAACGGCCGGATATTCTGCTGCAAGAGTATCAATCTGCTTTATATATGGTACTATGTTCAGAGATTTCCTGTACTTTCTCACCTTCATAAGATCGTTCTGGATCTCAGCAGGGCCTGATTTAAGTATATGTCTGGCGATTTGAAAATCACTGAAGCCGTTTATTTTTGAATGAGACAGAAGGGTGGCAGGCAGCGACTCGAGCGTACTGTAAGTACTCAGTTCATCCTTTATACTTATTATGTTTTTCAGTTTGTAAAGAAACCATTTGTCAATTTTAGTCAGATCATGAATCCTATCAACGCTCATACCTTTTTCGAGTGCTTCGGCAATCGAGAAGATGCGCATATCCGTTGGTTCGGCCAGTTCTCTTTCAATGTCCTCGAAGCTAAGGTCACGGTTACCTGTAAACCCGTGCATTCCCTGACCGATCATTCTGAGCCCTTTCTGGATGACTTCTTCAAACGTCCGGCCAATAGCCATCACCTCACCGACGCTTTTCATGCTGCTGCCGATAAGATGCGATACACCTTCAAACTTGTTCAGGTCCCATCGGGGAATCTTGCATACAATATAATCGAGCGCGGGCTCAAAGCATGCAGTTGTGTTCCTGGTTACAGAATTCTTCAGTTCATGCAGACCATAGCCCAATCCAAGTTTGGCTGCAATAAATGCAAGAGGATATCCGGTTGCTTTTGAAGCCAGGGCACTGGACCGCGACAATCGTGCATTGACCTCGATTACCCTGTATTCTTCAGAATCGGGAGCCAGGGCATACTGAACATTACACTCACCTATAATACCTATATGTCTTATAATTCTGATGGAGATCTCTCTCAACTTGTGATATTCGGTATTGGTAAGGGTCTGTGACGGAGCAACTACAATACTTTCACCCGTATGGATGCCAAGGGGATCGAAGTTTTCCATATTACAAACAGTAATACAGTTATTGTACTTGTCCCTTACAACCTCATATTCAACCTCTTTCCAGCCTTTAAGTGATTCTTCAACAAGTATCTGGTTTGAATAGGAAAATGCTTTTGATGAAAGCGTTCTCAGTTCTTCCACATTGGAAGCAAACCCGCTACCCTGACCGCCAAGAGTATATGCAGCCCTTATTATTACCGGAAATCCCAGCTTCCCCGCAGCTTTAAGGGACTCATCAACACTGGTAACAGCCAGGCTTCTGGGTGTTCTGATGTTAATCTCATCAAGCTTCCTGACAAACAGCTCGCGGTCTTCTGTTTCCATGATCGCGGATACAGGTGTGCCAAGCACCCTTACATTGTATTTTTCGAAAACGCCTGATTTGTACAGCTCAGTTCCGCAGTTCAATGCTGTCTGGCCTCCGAAAGAAAGGAGTATGCCATCAGGCTTTTCACGGGCTATTATTTTTTCAACGAAATAAGGATTTACCGGGAGAAAATATATTTTATCGGCAAGCTCAGCCGATGTTTGCACCGTAGCAATGTTCGGATTGATTAAAACAGTTTCAACATTTTCTTCCTTTAAAGCCTTAAGTGCCTGGGAGCCAGAGTAGTCAAATTCCCCGGCTTCCCCTATTTTCAGTGCTCCCGAGCCAAGGATAATCACTTTTTTCACAACTTCTTTCATCGTCCGTATTTGTGGGTCAAAAATAACATAATTTTTTAATTAGAATTTGGATTTACAAAAAAATGAATATATTTGCAAAATATATGCATAAATATGCAAAAAACAAAACGGCTTCTGGCAATTGAAAAAATTGTAACGGAAGCTACAATATCAACACAGGACGATCTGCTTAAAAAACTGAAAGGGAAAGGGATAAGCTGTACTCAGGCTACGCTGTCCCGCAATTTAAGGCAGCTCGGAGTAGGAAGGATACCTGATGGTGCAGGCGGATACAAATATTCAATGCCGGGGAATATCAGGATCCCGGGATCGGCAGTAAAGCTGAATATCGTACCTGTAATACAGGAAATTGTTGAGGCAAAAGGTTTAATGGTAATAAAAACAATCCCCGGAAATGCAAGTAATACAGCATTTTACATCGATGGAGCAGGCAGGTATGAAATAGCCGGTACTATAGCGGGTGATGACACAATACTGGTGATACCGCGTGACGGAGTAACATTGCCACAGGTTCACACATGTCTCGAAATAATTCTGCCCGGAATACATGATCAGGTAAAACAGAAATAGAAAAATTTTAACAGATTTTAAAGAATATTCAAATCAAATATTAATAGTAATGAAAGAAAAAGTTGTTTTAGCCTACAGCGGAGGCCTCGATACTTCGGTAATTTTAAAATGGTTAATTGAAAAAAATTATGAAGTCATAGCATTTGTAGCCGACGTTGGGCAGGATGAGGATTTTGAAGAGTGCAGTAAAAAGGCAATTCTGCTTGGGGCTTCAAAAGTAATCATTGCTGATCTGAAGAAAGAATTCATTGATAATTACGTACTTAAGGCAATAATGGCAAATGCCATCTATGAGGACAGGTATCTTCTTGGAACTGCTCTTGCGCGGCCGCTTATTGCCAAAAAACAGATTGAGGTTGCAAAAGCTGAGGGAGCAACCTCAGTAGCACATGGCGCCACTGGAAAAGGAAATGATCAGGTAAGGTTCGAGTTATGCTATTATGCCCTGATGCCGGGTGTAAATGTCATAGCCCCGTGGAAGGACAAAGAGTTCCTTGCAACTTTTAAAGGCAGGACAGATCTTCTTAAATATGCATCGGAGAAGAAGATTCCTGTTAAGGCCAGCATTGATAAACCATACAGCGAAGATGATAACCTTATGCATATCAGTCATGAAGCGGGAGTTCTTGAAGATCCAATGTACACACTTCATAAAAGCATGCTCTCAAAAATGGTGATGCCCCAGGATGCCCCGGATTCGGAAACACGCCTGGTTATTCATTTCAAAAATGGCATACCTGTAAAAGTTGTCAATAAGGAAGACGGAACCATGATTGAAGATTCCTATGATATGTTTGTTTATCTTAACGATATAGCAGGAAAAAATGGTATCGGTTTGCTTGATATGGTCGAGAACCGTTTCGTGGGTATAAAATCGAGAGGTGTATATGAATCACCTGCAGCAACAGTCCTTCATATTGCACATAAGGATATTGAAGGAATAGCAATGGACAGGGAGGTAATGAGACTTGTCTCCATGCTTACATCAAAATTTGCAGAGATAATATATAATGGATTCTGGTTCAGCCCTGAAATGGATTTCCTTATGGCTGCCATTGAAAAAAGCCAGGAGCTTATAGATGGAAGTGTCCACTTGTGTCTTTACAAGGGTAATGTTCTGATCGAGGGACGTGAATCACCTTCTTCACTGTATAATAAGAAATTATCAAGCATGGATATTGAAGGGGGCTTTGATCAGACTGACAGCAAAGGCTTTATCAAGATCAATGCAATCCGTCTGATGGCTCACAGGGCAATCGTGGAAGCAAGCGCCAGGAAGAACGGGAAGTGAGGAGTGAGGTGTGAGGAGTGAGGTATGAGGGAACGGAGAGACTAAGGGACTAAGGGACGAAGAGACGAAGAGACGAAGAGACAAAGTAGAAATCGTCTTGGTGAAGCTTGGTGTCTTTGTGCCTTAGTGGCAAAAAAAAGGGATGAGGAATGAGGGAAGAAAGAATCTGATTAAAAAATAAAATATGAAACTCTGGGAAAAAGGGATTAATCCCGAACCTGCAATCATTGAATTTACGGCTGGCGAAGACAGGAAAACCGATCTTGCCCTTACAAAATGGGACATAATCGGTTCAATGGCGCATGTAATAATGCTGGAAGACGTTAAGCTGATTTCTGAAGATGAGAAAAATAACCTTCTGACAGCCCTGCATTCTCTTTTCGTCCTGGATGAAGAGGGACGGCTTGTAATTGAAAAGGATGTTGAGGATATCCATTCACAGATTGAAAAGGAAATGTCGTCAATCCTGGGAACAACAGGCAAGAAAATTCATACCGGAAGATCAAGGAATGATCAGGTTCTGGTCGATATACGTCTTTATACAAGAGAGGAGATCGACAAGCTTTCAGCATTGATCAGGACACTTTTCACCAGGTTGCAGTCATTGAGTGAACAGTACAAGGAGGTATTGCTTCCCGGTTACACCCATATGCAGCCGGCAATGGTATCATCGTTCGGTTTATGGTTTGGCGCTTATGCTGAATGCCTGGCCGATGATATTCTTTTGCTATCAGGGGCCAGGGCCCTTAATAACCAGAATCCCCTTGGCACAGCCGCAGGTTATGGTACCACATTGCCTATTAACAGGAAACTGACTTCCGAACTGCTTGAGTTTGATGATCTTTTATACAATTCTGCATATGCCAGTTTGAGCAGGGGAAAGATTGAAATGGCAATTGCCTCTGCCCTGGCATCTGTAGCCCAGACTCTTTCACGTTTTTCTATGGATATCTGCCTGTATATGAGTGCTGAATTCAGGTTCATAGATTTCCCGGATGAGTATGTAACCGGTTCAAGCATAATGCCTCAGAAGAGGAATCCGGATGTTTTCGAACTAATCAGGGGACGTTCAAATGTCATTCAGACACTTCCCAATCAGGTTGCAATTCTGACCAGTAATCTCCCATCGGGATACAACAGAGACCTTCAGCTGCTGAAAAAGCTGATCTTTGATGCTTTTGATGAAATGAAGCAGTGCATTGATATAATGCTCCTGATGATGAATAATATAAAGGTTAGAAAAAATGTTACAGACAATCCATTATACAATAATATTTTCAGTACCGAGGAAGTGAACAGGCTTGTTAAGCAGGGTATTCCATTCAGGGATGCATACAAGGCGGTATCAGCTATGGTAAAAAACTCTTCCTTTTCCAAAACCTCCATCTCCGACTATGAGCATGAAGGCAGCATAGGAAACCTGTGTAACAAGGAGATAGCTGATCTTTTTGAGGATAGGATCAAGTCATTTAAGAATACAACGGCTGATGAATTTGCCGGCAGGATGATGAGGCATGTGACGAAATAGGCTGATAGGTTGACGGGTTGATAGGTTGATAGGTTGAAGGGTTGATAAGTTGATAAGTTGATGCTTCAACTCTTCAACTATTCTCCCTGGATTTCCGAATATTCTCAATAAACACATCAAACAGGTAATCAGTATCTGTAGGTCCCCCGGAAGCTTCCGGATGAAATTGTGTTGAGAAGAACGGTTTCGTCTTATGTTTCATCCCCTCATTCGTCTGATCATTAATATTGATAAACAGCGGTTCCCATTCATTTCCGAGAGTTTTATTGTCAACCGCAAATCCGTGATTTTGTGAGGTTATATATGCTCTGTCGGTACCAACCTGAAGGACCGGTTGGTTATGGCTCCTGTGTCCGTATTTTAGTTTATAGGTATCTGCTCCCGATGCCAGAGCCATCAGCTGGTTTCCCAGGCAGATTCCGAAAACCGGCTTAACTCCTGAAAGAGCTTTTTTAATATTCCCGATAGTCACACCACACATCTTGGGATCACCCGGCCCATTTGTCAGAAAGAGACCATCATATTCATCATTGTTAAAATCATAATCCCATGGTACTCTGATAATTGTAGTATCCCTTTTAAGCAGGTTTCTGATTATGTTATACTTCACTCCGCAATCGACAAGGAGTATCCTGTACTTACCTGAACCATACACTTTTTTCCCGGTTGTGCTGACTTCAGCCACAAGATTCACTTTGTCAGGATCGTAAAATACGGTTTCAGTACCCTCAGGTTCAACCTTGCCAAGCATTGTCCCTTTTTCGCGGATCCTTTTGGTCAGAGCCCTTGTGTCTATTCCATAAATTCCGGGAACGTTGTTCTTCTTCAGCCAGTCTTCAAGGCTTTCTGTGGCATTCCAGTGACTGTATTCAAAAGAATAGTCTGAAACGATCAATCCTGAAATATGAACCGATGAAGACTCATAGAACCTGAAAAGATCATTTTCTTCAACTTTGCCGGGAGCTCCGTAATTTCCAACCAGCGGATACGTTAGGCAAAGGATTTGTCCACGGTATGATGGATCAGTAAGGCTCTCGGGATATCCTGTCATTGCAGTATTAAAAACCACTTCACCTGCTGCCGGCACAACTGATCCGAAGGAACGGCCCTGGTATGTCGTGCCGTCCTCAAGTGTTAACTTTACCTGTGTTCTGTTTTGCATCTTATAAATAAATAATTACCTGAGTATTGAAACTGCTTTCTCAATCTGCTCCATCGCTTTTCTCACTGTTTGATGATTTGTGGCCAGATTCATTCTCATGAATCCTTCTCCTCCCGGTCCAAAGGTCGATCCTTCATTCATCCCGATTCCTGCCTTCTTTATAAAAAATTTCTGCAGCTCTTTTCCTGTCATGCCTAATTTTCTGCAATCGAGCCATATCATATAGGTTGCTTCAGGCTGGACAGGAATGATTTCCGGGATCATCTTCCTGCAATAATCCATTACAAAATCTACATTATTATCGATGTATTCAAGCAGGGCGTCGAGCCATTTATGTCCTTCGGAATAAGCTGAAATTGAGGCAACTGTGCCGAAAATATTGCCATTATTCACATGCATATTTTCACCAATTCTGTTAAAAGATTTTCTTAAGGATGGATTTGATATTATCACCGAGGAAGTTGAGAGTCCGGCAAGGTTGAAAGTTTTGCTTGGAGCAATGCAGGTTATTGTACTTTCTGCAATTTTCTCTGAAAGCATGGCAACAGGATTATGGCTGTAACCGGGAAGAACCAGGTCACAATGTATCTCATCTGACAGTATAAGTATATTGTTTTTAATACATATATCAGCCAGCTTTAGCAGTTCTTCACGGCTCCATGCCCTGCCGACAGGATTATGAGGATTGCAAAGCATAATCATCTTTGTTCTTTCATTAATACTTGCAGTAAGGGAATCATAATCCATAACCCAGGTGCCATTTTCTTCCTTTAACCTGTTGTATACCAGTTTTCTGCCATGTGCTTCAGTTGCCGAAAAGAAAGGAAAATATACAGGAGGCTGCACAATAATGTTGTCGCCCGGTTCGGTAAATGCCAGGGTGCAGAAATTAAGAGCCGGTACTACACCCGGACTGAAACAGATCCATTCCTTTTCAACTGTCCAGTCATGCCGGGCCTTCAACCAGTCGCTGATGGAAGAAAAGTATTCAGGTGGCCTGAATGAATAGCCGTAAACCGGATGGTCAAGTCGTTCCTGCAGGGCTTTTATCAAAAAATCCGGAGTGTTAAAATCCATATCGGCTACCCACATGGGTATAACATTACTGACACCGAATATCTCCTGCCTGAGGTCATATTTGATACTGTTTGTGCCTTCTCTTATTGCAGTTTCATCGAAATTCCACATCATTAAAAAGAATAAAATTCAGCGTTTCAAAGATAGAAAAAAAAGCTAAAGTCGGAGATTGAGTGATTAAGATTGAACCCCGGATTTAAATTGTTTCACCGGTTTACAGAATACGATGAACAGGAATACTCAAATTCTGCCTTGCCAATGAATTTTATTAAATTTTATTAATTACTTTTATGGTCAGTTTTAAAGGATTGTTTTAATTTAAACCAACTGAAATGAAAAAGATTACTGCAGGTGTCATACTGCCATTGCTTATAATATGTTTCACCTGCTTTGCATCGTGCAAAGACAGGGCAGCAGAAAAGCAAAAGAAAATGCTCGAGATGGATCAGGTCAAAACCCTCGAAGGAGAGATTGAGTCTAATGTATATCCTTTACCTACATCAGCAGAAGTCATAAAGATGCTTACCGAGCTTGAAGTCGGATACATTATCGGAATCTCCAACCCTGTGGAAAATTCCAAAAATTACTTCAGCAGTACGACCAGGGCAATTAATCTTGGTGTTTATGGTGCAGATCTTAGTTATTGTACACTATATAACATGCAGCAGGAAGTGATCAATTATCTTGATGCAATCAGGTCACTATCCAACGAACTCAATATGTCCAAAATATATAATGAGGACCTGTACGAAAAGATCAAGGCAAATTTTGATAACCGTGATGAACTTGTAAACATCCTTACAGCAGCATTCAATGATACCTATGCTTATTTGAGTGAAAATGATCAGCAACCCCTTGCATTACTGGTTGTAGGCGGGGCCTGGGTTGAAGGCATGTACCTGACGACACACGTTTCAGAAGCAGCATACCAGGTAGCAGGCATATCCAGAGTTCTTCTTGAACAGAAGAAATCCTTTGAACTGTTCCTGGAAATCACCCAGCCGTATGCTTCAGATCCGAACATCAGCGATTTTCTTAAATTGCTTGATCCTGTGAAAAATGTTTATGCCGGATTAAGTACCAGTCTTACCGAACAGAATATTAAGGATCTTACCAGCGTAGTCAGCAAGGTAAGAGCCCAAATCGTGAAGTGATTTATCTATGAATATAAGGCCGCAAAGGATCTCACTTTGCGGCCTTTTTATTATTTGATGTTTTATGAGGGAATCAGTATTACTTGCATTAATTCACATATTTGCAATTGTTTCTACCATCAATCCGTCAGGTATATCTTCGAGAGGAAAAAAAATACTCAGGAGCTATCTCAGGAGATATCTTAACAGGGAGCTGGAAGAAGAATACTATACCCTATTCGAAAACAATCTTGAATTCTACTCGAATGAACTAAAAAGCGTCAACAAATCAGAGTTGTCTGATGAGGATTCTCTTATTTCATTTCAGATAACGAATATCTGCAGGCAAATCAAGAAGGGATTGTTCCTGGAAGAAAGAATGATCGTTTTCCTTCAGCTTATTGAATTTGCTTTTGAGGATGGAATGATCTCTGACCAGGAAAGGACCATTATTGACATTGTTTCAAAAACATTCAATATCCTGAAAAAGGAATATGATAATGCCATTGCTTTCATGATTGGCAGGTCATTTGACAATGTAGCTCCTGATTGTATTCTTATAATTGAAAATGAAAAGCCTGAACTGTCAGGAGCCGCGCAATATAAAAATTATGATAAATGGCGGCATATCAGGGTAAAAGGTTTCAAAGGCCACCTTTTTGTCTTGCACATTGAAAGTACGGGCACACTTCTTTTTACATATGATGGTTCGCAGGTTCTTTATTTTAAAGGAAGAGATATTATTGCCTACAGGCCTTATCTGCTCGAAAGAGGGGTAAATATAAAGGGACAGGGTATTGATCCGATCTATTACTCGAAGATTTTTAAAAAATTTGTATCAAGGAAATTTCCTGAAAAGATCTTCTTTGAAGGACATGATGTTGAATACCTCTTCAAAAATACAGAGAATGGAATTCAGAAAATGAATTTCAGGGTGGAATCAGGCAATCTTATAGGTATAATGGGTGGCAGCGGGGTCGGTAAAACAACTTTGCTAAACCTGCTTCATGGCAAAATTCAACCTACTTCAGGCAACATATATATTAATGGCTATGATATAAACTTTGATTCCGAAACACTGACAGGACTTATTGGATTTGTTCCACAGGATGATATGCTTATTGAGGAGCTGACCGTTTATGAGAATCTCTATTTTAACGCACGGCTTTGTTTTGGCGAAGACAATGAGGAACAGCTAAAAACTACTGTTGAAAAAGTTCTTTACGATCTTGATCTGTATGATATAAAGGATCTCCAGGTGGGTGATATCCTGAACAAAAAAGTCAGCGGTGGCCAGCGCAAGAGATTGAACATCGGACTCGAACTAATGCGCGAGCCTGTTGTGCTGTTTATTGATGAGCCGACGTCGGGTTTATCATCGTTCGATTCAGAGAAGGTTATGAATCTGCTCCGGAACCAGGCGCTAAGCGGAAAACTGGTTTTTGCAATTATTCACCAGCCTTCATCCGATATCTTCAAGATGTTTGACAAGCTGTGGCTTCTTGACAAAGGAGGCTATATGATATATGATGGTGATCCTGTTGAGGCACTGGTATATTTTAAAACCGAAACATCTCAGGCCAACGCTGCTGAGAGTGAATGCCCTAACTGCGGAAATGTTGAAACTGACAACATATTGCATATAGTTGAGGTTAAGGTCATTGACAATTCCGGCTATCCCGCCAAAGAACGGCAGGTAAGTCCTGTGGAGTGGTACGAAAAGTACAGGAAAAAGATGATGCCTTGTCTTCAGAAAGATCCTGCAAAAACAGAAATACCTCCCAGCAACTTCAGAGTTCCCGGCAGGGCAGATCAGATAAGAACTTTTATCAAGAGGAATATTACCAGAAAATTCTCTGACCGCCAGTATATGGTCATAAATCTCGTTGAAGCACCCCTCCTTGCATTTATTCTTGGATATATTTCAAAATACAGCGAAAACAACCTGTACAGTTTTGCTGATAACAAGAACTATCCTGTCTTTCTCTTCATGGCTGTTATTGTAGCTTTGTTTATCGGATTGACAGTAAGTGCAGAAGAAATATTCAGGGACAGGAAATTACTTGAGAGGGAAAAGTTTCTTAATCTGAGCAGGCTCAGTTACCTGGTTTCCAAAATAAATTTTCTGTTTACATTATCAGCAATCCAGACACTTACATTTGTAGTTGTTTCAAGTTTAATCCTCGAGATTCGTGGCATGTTTTTCCAGCAATGGCTGATACTTTTTTCGGTGGCATGTTTTGGGAACTTACTGGGATTGAATATATCAGCCGGTATGAGGACAGCTGTAAGCATCTATATTCTTATTCCTCTGATTCTCGTTCCTATGCTGATTCTTGGAGGAGCAATGATAAAATACGATGAACTCCATAAATCCATCAGCAATAAAATCTATGTCCCGATAATTGGTGACATTATGGTTACCCGCTGGGCATATGAAGCCTTGTGTGTCGAGGAGTTTAAAAGAAATAAATTTGAAAAACCGTTCTTTAAATACGATATGGAGATAAGTCAGAATGACTGGTACGCATCATTCCTTCTGCCTGCACTGAGGGTGACACTAGATCAATGCCTTGCTGCCGGAAAAGAACCTCAGTATATGGAATCCTCCACAGAAAACTTTGTGAAACTTGATTATCATATTAATGATCTTTCCTTAAAATCAGGGATTAAACCTGGTAAATGGGTAGAAAATCTGAATTATGACAGAATGAATGAATATGTCGCAAAGGAAACAAAGCAATATTTTGACAGTCTTAGCCGCTCATTCAGGATGAAAAGCCGGGAGATATCAGATAAACGGAACGCTTTATACAAGGAAATTGCAGAAAGGATAGGAGAGGAGGAATTTAAACGGATGCGAGAGAATAATTCTAATGAAAGTCTCTCAAATTTTGTTCTTAACCGATTGAATGCAAACAAAATATATGATGCCGGCCCTAAATTTATTCAAAAAGCTGATCCTGTATTTATGAGTCCTGGAAGCAGGGTTGGACGGGCACATTTCTTTGCTCCTTTCAAGCAATTGGGAAATTTAAAAGCAGGTACACTGGTATTTAATCTGATAGCAATATGGCTGATGGTCGTAGTGCTGTTTGTGACATTGTATTACAATTTACTACAGAAATTTGTTTTATTTCTTGAATCACTAAACCTTCCGATATTGAGAAAATACGGCAGAGGACTTCTGACGTTTTATGATTAGAAGTCCGACTATTATAACCGCAAAGTCGCAAAGGTTTTTCGCAAAGCACGCAAAGAAGAATAGTATGGGAAGAGTACAACCTAAAAAAAATCTTGGTCAGCATTTCCTGAAAGATATGTCGATAGCAGGTAAAATTGCTGATACCCTTACGGGTGAAGGGTATGATACGGTTCTCGAGATTGGACCGGGGATGGGAGTACTCACCGGATTCCTGTTGGAAAGGAAATTTAAGGATTTCAGGGTAATTGAAATTGATAATGAGTCGGTACATTATTTAAAGGAGCATTTCCCGCAATTGCATAATATACTGAGAGGCGATTTCCTTTCAATGGACATCGAAGCTGAATTTAATGATAAGCTTGCAGTTATCGGAAATTTTCCATACAATATTTCAACGCAGATCATGTTCAAGGTATTAAAACACCGTGAAAAAATAGTTGAAATAGCAGGCATGCTGCAGAAAGAGGTTGCAGAGCGGATCTGTGCTGGTCCGGGTTCAAAAACATATGGCATACTTAGTGTTCTGCTTCAGGCTTTTTATACGGCTGAATATCTGTTTACTGTATCCGAACATGTTTTTTCACCACCTCCCAAAGTAAAATCAGGTGTTATCAGGCTGATCAGGAATGATGTTAAAAATTTAGATTGTGACGAGGCTCTTTTTGTCAGAGTGGTAAAAGCCTGTTTCAACCAGCGCCGCAAAACCCTGAGAAACTCTGTCAGAGCAGCGTTTGAACTGTCACGCGATGATTATCATGAATTTGGCTTAAGACCAGAGCAATTATCTGTTGGACAGTTTGTTGAGCTTACGAAATGGATTGAGAAAAACAGAATTGTTTCAAAATGAGAATCCGATAGCTTCTACAGGATTCATTTTAGCTGCTGTGTATGCAGGTGCATAGCCTGCAACTATTCCTATAAATCCTGATATAAACACTGCAAGAACTATATTAGCCGCTGTCAGATGGATATTCAGATCGTTGGATTGATTAATCACGATTGTTCCTATGAATACCATCAATAATCCGATCACACCTCCTGTAACGGACAGAAGGACCGATTCAACAAGGAACTGCTGAAGTATAAAGAATTTTTTTGCTCCGAGTGCTTTCTGTATACCTATTATATTAGTCCTCTCCCTTACAGATACGAACATTATATTTGCTATTCCGAAGCCACCAACAAGGATTGCAAAGCCTCCAATGATCCATCCGCCTATATTTATTCCAGCAAAAACAGCATCAAATCCCTGCGACAGAAGACTGGCTTTATTTATTGAAAAATTAGCTTCCTCATCAGGATGAAGTCTTCTCGCAGCTCTTAAAACCATCGTAACATCTTCACTTAACTCCTGCACTGAAACACCTTCTTTGGGCTTGATCCAGATATCTGAATCGAGGGAATTATTCCTCATATTTATAAAACCTTTGGCAAAATTCAGAGGTACCAGCGTAGTTTCATCCATTCCGGTGTCGCCTATTGCTCCCCTGCCTTCCTTTTTAAATACACCGATCACCGTTGTTTTCTTCCCTGCAACGGTCATCTGTTTTCCGACAGGATTTACTTTCTCAAATAATCTCTCAGAAATAACTGAACCGATTATTGCAACATTTTTCCCGGAAGCAGATTCTTCAGGAGAGAAATATCTTCCGTTTTCAATTTCAAATGACCTCAGATCAACATACTCATATGTCGCACCCCAGATCCTGGCTTCGTTCGCAATGTTTTTCTGATACTTGATCTTGTTCATGGAGGCCACCATGAAGCAGGCAGATGCTGTTTTTGTTGATCTCTCCAGAACAGCCTGATAATCATCCAATGATACTGCAGGCCATTTCATTATATCCCACCATGCCAGATTCCTGTCAAATGACCATGGCCATTTCTGAACATAGATTACATTCTCCCCCAGGGATGATATACTATCTCGGATCGATTTTTCCATCCAGTCGAGAACTGTAAAAACAGAAATTATCGAAAAAATGCCGATCGTAATGCCAAACAGAGAAAGAAATGTCCTTAATTTGTTTACTATCACTGATTTAACAGCAAATATAAAACCTTCTTTGAAAAGTCGCAGAAACATTTTTGGTATGAAGAGTAAATATTGAGGTCAAATATACTAAAATCATTTATTGCAGATAATCATTGTATTAATGTATTGTAGTAATAAAAAAATATCTACTTTTGAAAACCTCTTAGAGGTGGATGAAGTCGATTGTAATTACCAAATAATGAGTGATAAAAGGATAAACAGTGCTCTGATTTCGGTTTTTTTCAAAGATGGCCTTTCTGAAATCGTAAAACTGCTTCACAAACTTGATGTGAAGCTTTATTCGACCGGAGGCACTTACAGCTTTATTATTGAGCTTGGAATTCCGGCTGAAAAAGTTGAAGATCTCACAACTTACCCTTCAATTTTAGGAGGCAGGGTTAAAACTCTCCATCCCTCAGTTTTTGGCGGCATTCTTGCCAGGAGAGAAAATGAAAGTGATCTGGAACAGCTTTCCAGATATAAAATACCCGAAATAGATCTGGTGATAGTTGATCTGTATCCATTTGAAGAAACTGTAAAATCGGTTGATGTAGAAGAAGAGATAGTTGAGAAGATAGATATTGGCGGAATTTCTCTTATAAGGGCTGCTGCAAAGAATTACAACGATGTAATAATTATTTCAGGAAGAGGACAGTATCCTGAATTTCTTAAACTGCTGAATGAGAAGAAGGGATTTACTTCCATTGAAGACCGCAGGTTGTATGCAGCAAGGGCTTTTCAAACCTCTTCATATTACGATACCCTGATATTCAATTATTTTAACAGGAAAGAAGAGTTGCCCGCATTCAGGGAAAGCATTGATCTGTCATACCCATTGAGGTACGGAGAAAATCCGCATCAGAAAGGTATCTTTTATGGAGATCCGGATCAGATTTTTGAAAAACTCAGCGGGAAGGAAATTTCATACAACAACTTTCTTGATCTGGATGCAGCGCTGAGCCTTATTAATGAGTTTACAGAAACAACATTTATAATAATCAAGCATAATAATGCTTGCGGCGTTGCCACCCGGAAGACTTCCCCTGAAGCCTGGAAAGACGCACTTGCATGTGATCCGGTTTCAGCCTTTGGAGGAGTGATAGTAACCAATCAGCCAGTTGATGAAGAAACGGCTGAAGAAATCAATAAGCTTTTCTTTGAAATTATCATTGCGCCGGAATATACATCACCTGCTCTTGAAATCCTTAAACAGAAAAAAAACAGGATAATCCTGCTGAGAAAAGATTCAGGAATGCTGGAGTCGGGATTCAGATCATTGCTTAATGGAGTTTTATGGCAACAGAGGGACGACAAAACTGAATCAGTCGATGATATGAAGCCGGTGACAAAGAGGAAACCACAGACTCAGGAACTAAAAGATCTTGTGTTTGCCAACATAATAGTAAAGCATAGTAAATCAAATGCTATTGTAATTGCTAAAAACAACCAGCTGCTTGCGAGCGGTATCGGACAGACATCGAGGATTGATGCAATGAAACAGGCAATTGACAAGGCCAGATCGTTCGGATTCGATCTTCAGGGATCGGTAATGGCATCTGATGCTTATTTCCCGTTTGCTGATAGTGTGGAAACTGCCCATATGGCCGGCATTACTGCAGTCGTTCAGCCAGGGGGATCAATAAGAGATCAGGATTCGATCGATTATTGTTCTGCAAATGATATGGCAATGGTATTTACAGGAATCAGACATTTTAAACATTAATATTATAAAAAATTAACTTTCTCAAGTAATGGGACTATTTTCATTTTTGACACAGGAGATTGCAATCGACCTGGGAACGGCAAACACAATCATTATTCACAATGACAAGGTAGTTGTAGATGAACCATCTATTGTAGCTATTGATAAAACTACGGGAAAACTTATTGCAATAGGAGAGCAGGCAAGGCAAATGCATGGGAAGACCCATGAAAATATTAAAACAATAAGGCCTTTGAGGGATGGTGTAATAGCCGACTTTAATGCTGCTGAGCTGATGATCAGAGGGATGATCAAGATGATCAACAAGGGGCCAAGGCTTTTTTCACCCTCTCTGAAGATGGTTGTTTGTATCCCATCGGGCAGTACGGAAGTAGAAATACGTGCAGTACGCGACTCATCGGAACATGCCGGAGGACGCGATGTTTATATGATCTATGAACCCATGGCTGCTGCGATTGGTATAGGACTCGACGTTGAGGCTCCTGAAGGCTGCATGATAGTTGATATCGGAGGTGGTACCACAGAAATCGCAGTGATTGCTCTGGGAGGCATTGTATGCAACAAATCAATAAGGATTGCCGGAGATGGATTTACGTCTGATATCCAGGCATATATGCGTCATCAGCACAACATCAAAATTGGTGAACGTACAGCAGAAGATATAAAAATTGGAGTTGGGGCAGCCCTTCCCGACATTGATAATCCTCCTCCGGATTATGTTGTCAGAGGTCCGAATATCATGACGGCTCTTCCTATAGAAATTCCGATCTCATATCAGGAGATTGCCTATTGTCTTGATAAATCACTTTCAAAAATTGAAGCAGCACTTTTAAGTGTACTGGAACAAACACCACCCGAGTTATACGCGGATATTGTTAATAAAGGAGTATATCTTGCAGGAGGTGGAGCATTACTCAGAGGACTCGACAGAAGGCTTTCCGATAAAATCAACATAGCTTTCAATATAGTTGAGGATCCTTTGCATGCGGTTGCACGCGGAACCGGGGTGGCACTTAAAAACGTGGATAAGTTTCAGTTCCTAATGAGGTAATTTTACAGGATGAATGAGGAACCTGCTGAATTTTCTGGCCAGATTTCATAATCTGATCATCTTTCTTATACTTGAAGGGATCTCATTTTATTTACTTGCCAACGGCAATAATTATCATAATACGCGTGTTATAATGGGAACAAGGGGCATTACACGCGGCTTGGAAGAAAGAATAAGTAATTCGAAAAATTATTTTAATCTCCGTGAAGCAAACAGAAACCTTGCAGCAGAAAACATCGGACTAAAAAATAAATTATCAGATTTGGACAGGAAGGACAGTTCACTGTTTCTTTCAGTCAATGATTCGGTGTTCAATCAACAATACATTTACACATCAGCTCAAGTTATCAATAATTCAACAAATCGTCAGAAAAATTTCTTTACAGTCAATAAGGGTACAAAGCAGGGTGTTTCAGTTGATATGGCTGTAATAACCGGTAACAGCGTTGCCGGAATAATTGTCGGATGCTCTGAAAACTATTCCCTTGCCATGTCGCTTCTGAATCTTGATTTCAAGCTTAGCGCAAGGATTAAATCCAATGGATATTTCGGATCGTTAAGCTGGGATGGCAGGAATTACAGGAAAGCTGTATTGAGTGAAATACCCCAGCATGTTTCCATAACAGTTGGTGATACTATAGAAACTACAGGATATTCCGCGATTGTTCCTGAAGGTATAATGGTAGGAACTATTGCTGATTTCAGGAAAATGGGAGGTGATTTTTACAATATTACCATACAGTTGGAGACTGATTTTAAAAAACTTCATTTTGTTGATATAGTGGGAAACTTAAGAAAAACCGAACAGCTTGAACTTGAAAAAATGATGCAATGATCAACTCAATTTCCAGGTTTGTTCTTACATATATTTTGTTATTAGCACTCCAGATCCTGCTATTTAACAACATCCAGTTCAGCGGATATGTAAATCCGTATGTTTATATATTACTGATTCTGCTGCTGCCATTTAACATACAGCCCTGGGTATTGCTTCTTTTTTCATTTGGAACCGGCCTGATCATTGATATCTTCACCGGGTCACCCGGCATGCACTCTTCAGCTACAGTACTGGCAGGTTTTGTGCGGCCTTTTGTTTTAAGAATAATTTCACCCAGGGATGGTTATGATACAGGATCAGCCCCGTCAATGTTAACCTTTGGATTTACATGGTTCTTTACGTATACACTGTTCATGGTTTTAATTCACCATACTGCTCTTTTTTACCTGGAAGTTTTCAGGTTGACTGATTTCTTCCGTACTTTGCTGCGTGTGATTTTAGGATCTGCATTTTCCATAACATTTATTCTTCTCATAGAATATTACAGGAGGGGCAAATAACGGAGTAGAGCATGAAGGATTCATTTGTTAACAGGAAATTTATAGTAATAACACTTATTGTTCTTGCCTCCTTAGGCTTGATAACCAGGTTGTTTGTGATCCAGGTTGTTAAAGATTCGTACAGGCTTTCAGCTGAGAATAATGTCTTAAGGTATGTTACCCAATATCCTGCCCGTGGCCTGATATATGACAGGAAGGGTAAATTAATTGTATATAATCAGGCAGCCTATGATCTGATGGTCATTCCTTCACAGACCACAAAATTTGATACGGCAGGATTTTGCAATCTGGTAGGCATTACTGCTCAGACATTCAAAGAAAGAATGAAGGCAGCTGTCAACTACTCCAGGCGTGCACCATCAACATTTATCAAGCAGGTATCAGGTGAAACGTATGCCAGGATGCAGGAAAAGATGTTCCTGTATCCCGGATTTTATGTTCAGCCAAGAACCCTGAGGAAATATTCAAAACCGGTTGGGGCTCATATTCTCGGTTATGTAAGTGAGGTAGATGAATCGATAATCAAAAAAAATCCTTATTACAAGCCGGGTGATTATATCGGAAAGAGCGGTATTGAGGAAGCATATGAAAAGGTCTTGCGTGGTACCCGTGGTGTAAAGATCCTGCTGGTTGACGTTTTCAGCCGGGTAAAGGGTTCTTTTGCGGAAGGAAAGCTTGATACACTTGCTGTTCAGGGTACCGATATTGTATCCTCAATTGACCTGGATCTTCAGGAATATGGTGAGCTTTTAATGAAAAACAAAAGAGGTAGTATAGTGGCTATCGAGCCAGAGACTGGGGAAGTACTGACACTTGTTTCATCACCCAATTATAATCCCGGATTGCTTGTTGGAAGGATAAGGTCCGAGAACTACTCTATCTTGTTGGCTGACACTATTAAGCCATTGTTTAACAGAGCATTGATGGCATCGTACCCTCCGGGGTCAACCTTTAAACCCATGAATGGATTAATAGGTTTGCAGGAAGGTGTGATTTCACAGGAAACAGAATTTAAATGCAATCATGGTTATCTGTTTGTGGGATGCCATGAACATTCCTCACCAGTTGCACTTACCGGAGCAATTTCAACCTCATGCAATGCATACTTCTGCCAGACATTCAGGAAAGTTATTGAAAATCCAAAATACAATACTTATACAGATGCATATATTAAATGGAGGGAGTATCTGACAGAATTCGGATTCGGAAGCAAGCTGGGAACTGATTTCGTGAATGAGCTGAGCGGATTCATCCCATCTCCGCAATATTACGATAAGTATTACGGTAAAAACCGATGGAAGGCTCTGACAATCATATCACTTGCAATCGGGCAGGGCGAAGTTGGAACAACACCCCTGCAGCTTGCAAACATGACTGCCACAATTGCAAACAGGGGATATTTCTACACACCCCATATTGTTAAGTCGATTGGTGTAAATAAATTAATACCTGAGCAATTCAGGATAAAACACACAATTAATATTGATACAGCCAATTTTGAAAAGATCATAACAGGATTGGCGGAGGCAGTAACCGGTGGAACATCAAGGATTGCAGCCCTTAAAGATATTATTGTATGCGGAAAAACCGGTACGGCACAAAATCCTCATGGAAAGGACCATTCAGTTTTCATTGCGTTTGCTCCGAAGGATAACCCGAAGATAGCTATTGCAGTTCTGGTTGAGAATGCCGGTTTTGGAGCAACATATGCAGCTCCGGTCGCAAGCCTGCTGATTGAAAAATATTTGCGGGGTGAAATAACCAACAAGGCGTTGGAAAAGAGAATCCTTGAACTTAATCTTGAGAATAAAATAGCACTAAGTGAAGCGAAGCATTAATATCTGGATCGGATTGGATAAAGTTACAATCCTCCTCTTCCTCGTGCTGGTTACGATGGGATGGTTCAATATTTATGCTGCCGTATATAATGAAGAACATAAGGATATTCTGGATTTTTCACAGCGTTATGGAAAACAATTTATCTGGATACTGGCATCATTGCTGATTGCAACTTTTGTGGTACTTATCGATAACAGGTTTTATTTCTTTTTTTCCTGGTTTATTTATGGAGCGGTGATGTTGCTGCTTGCCCTGGTACTTGTTTTAGGTGAAGAGATTAACGGAGCAAGATCGTGGTTTGAATTTGGGGGTTTCAGCCTTCAGCCATCAGAATTTGCAAAAGTCGGAACAGCACTTGCCCTTGCAGCTTACCTTCATACACAAAGGCAGAATCTGGTCAGACCGGGAGTAATATTCCCTGCACTCGGCATTATTCTCCTGCCTGCTGTTCTCATTGCCCTTCAGCCTGATATGGGATCGACTGTTGTTTATTTTGCACTGTTTATTGTCCTTTTCAGGGAAGGGATGAGTTCTTATTTATTTGTATCCGGATTATTAATGGTGATCCTATTTTTTCTTACCCTTCTTATGGATAACCTGTATCTTATTATCAGCCTGATAGTGGTCGCATTTATTTTTCTGTGGTTTTCTTTAAGAAAATGGAAGCCATATCTGACAGGAACAGGAATATTTGTGCTTATAACCCTCCTTGTCTTTTTATTGAATCATTATATTTTTAAGAAACTGGGGAGTGAAATGGTATTGCTGGTTTCTGTCATACTCTCCGGGATAGCATATGCAAATTATATTGTAACAAAGAGGACCACCGTTGTGTGGATCATCTATATTTTTCTTATCGGGAGCATTCTTTTTGTCAGTTCAGTGGATTATGCTTTCAATAATCTGATTCAGCCACACCAGAAGGAGAGAGTAGATATTCTTCTTGGCTTTAAATCTGATCCTCATGGTGTTGGTTATAATGTGAATCAATCAATAATTTCAATCGGTTCAGGAGGTTTTGCCGGGAAAGGTTATCTGCAGGGAACACAGACAAAATTCAAATTTGTTCCGGAACAAAGCACTGATTTTGTTTTCTGTACTGTTGGCGAGGAATGGGGCTTTCTTGGTTCACTTGCTGTAATCGGAATTTATGTGTTTCTGCTTTTAAGGCTGGTTTTCCTTGCCGAGAGGCAGAGATCCTTTTTCTCAAGGATCTACGGGTATGGTGTATTGTCAATCCTGTTTACGCACTTCTTTATTAATATAGGAATGACTATCGGGCTTGTCCCTGTTATCGGGATACCCTTGCCCTTTTTCAGTTACGGAGGAAGCTCCCTGTGGGGCTTTACAATCCTTCTGTTCATATTCCTGAGGCTCGATGCCAGCAGGACAGAGTATCTCATTTAGGCAGGAAGGGTAGGGACTATGCAGTTAATTGCTTTCTTTCTTAATCTCAGAAAGGAATCGTTATCCTGTGTGAAATCTGAATTCCGAAATCCTTCTCAACATAATCAATGAGCTGTGGAAAGAATTCCATAAAATCATCCTGGAGTGAATAATAATTTTTTTTGAGGGCATGCATGGCAAACCTGGTTTCATTGGGTAGCGTGGAACGGTTACTGAGTGTATTCAGTACATGCCGTATGCCGCTTTTGGTCTGGTATGATTCAATCCAGTTATTAATGATAAAGAATGGCATCATCTCCTTTACATTTTCAGGCATCAACTCATAATTGTTTACAAGGGCCCTGTAAAAGTTATACGTCACGCTTTCAAGAGGCCTCCTTGAAAAAAAATCCCATTCAGTTGTTAGAAAATGATCATAGATAATATCAGTGATAACTCCTGCATATTTATGGTATTTCCTTGTAAAAAATATCTTGCTGCGGTGTACGACAGGATGGCGATCGGTAAATCCGTCAATATGTCGGTGTAGTATTATGCCTTTTCTTATCAGATCGGGATACTTCAGGTAATCGCGGCCCTTTACATAATCTCCTATGTAGTTGCCAATGATTATTTTATCAGAATCACCGGAAAGATATATGTGGGCCAGAACATTCATAACATGTTATAATAGTACAAAGAATTTGCCATATCGCTTACCAGATGGAAAACATTTTCTTTAACATGTTTTCACTATAGACAATTAATCATAATATAAGGCTACAGATCAGTAAGTTATAGCCTGGAAACAGCATTTCAAAAAATACTTTTAAATGCTCGGATTTCCGGTACGCAAATTATACATTTGTTAGTTCATTTTAAAATGGAATGGATTTTAAGAAAAGATAAATTTAAAAACAAGGAGGATTTATGACAAAAAAGAATGTCATCATAGTTGGAGCTGCAGGTCGTGATTTTCACAATTTTAACACCTGTTACAGGGATAATGATGCGTATAATGTTGTCGCTTTTACAGCTGCACAGATACCCGATATTGACGGCAGAAAATATCCAAAAGAACTTGCCGGGAAACTATATCCTGATGGCATTCCGATATATGGTGAAGAAAACCTCCCGGAACTCATAAGAAAATTAAAAGTTGATGATTGTATTTTTTCATATAGTGATGTGCCTTATCAGAAGGTGATGTCAGTAAGTGCTTTGGTAAATGCGGCCGGAGCCAATTTTGTTTTGCTTGGTCCTGATGATACAATGGTTAAAAGCACAAAACCGGTGATTGCCGTCGGTGCGGTCAGAACAGGTTGCGGAAAAAGCCAGACATCAAGGAAAGTAATAGAACTTCTCATGGCAAAAGGTTTGAAAGTTGTTGCTGTACGGCATCCAATGCCATATGGCGACCTGAATGCTCAAAAAGTTCAGCGTTTTGCAAAAATAAGTGATCTGGAAGAACATAAATGTACTATTGAGGAGATGGAAGAATATGAACCTCATGTCGTACGTGGAAATGTCATTTATGCAGGTGTTGACTATGAGGCAATTCTGAGGGCAGCCGAAAAGGATCCTTCAGGATGTGATGTCATTTTGTGGGATGGAGGAAATAATGATTTCTCCTTCTACAAACCCGATCTTATGATAACGATTACAGATCCTCACCGCCCTGGTCATGAATTGATGTACTACCCCGGGGAAGTTACTCTGAGACTTGCCGATGTGGTGGTTATAAATAAAATGGATAGTGCTGGTCCTGAAGCTATTCAGACTGTGAGAGAAAGCATCCAGAAGGTTAATCCTAATGCTATTGTGGTAGATGGCGCCTCACCTATTAAGGTTGATGATGCGTCTTTGATAAGAGGAAAGAGAGTACTCGTGGTTGAAGACGGACCAACTCTTACCCATGGCGAAATGAAGCTTGGTGCCGGAGTTGTGGCTGCCCGTAAATTCGGCGCTTCAGAACTGGTTGATCCAAGGCCTTACACAGTAGGCAGATTAAGTGAAACATTCAAACTTTATCCCAAAATAGGAACACTTTTGCCTGCAATGGGTTACGGTGAGCAACAGTTAAAGGATCTCGAGACAACTATTAATAATACCGATTGCGACAGTGTATTGATTGCCACACCAATTGATCTGAGCCGTATCATCAAAATAAAGAAGCCTCATACAAGGGTTTATTATGATCTTCAGGAAATCGGAGAACCTAACCTTACTGAGATCCTCGATGAGTTTATAAAGAAGCATAAGTTGAAAGCTTCAAAGAAATAAAAGTTGCGGTTAATGAATTTTTGCTATAACCTCTCTTTTAATTTCTTCCCTGCTTCTTCATACCCGGGCTTGTTGAGCAATGCAAACATATTTGCTTTATAAGCCTCAACACCCGGCTGATCGAAAGGATTAACATCAAGTATGTACCCGCTCAGAGCACATGCAATTTCAAAGAAATAGATTAATTGTCCGATATAGAATTCGTCAAGCCCTGGTACCATAATGCTGATTATGGGAACATTACCATCATTATGAGCCAACTTTGTTCCGGCTTCTGCACTGTGATTAACTTCTGAAAGCCTTTTTCCTGCAAGATAATTCAGCTGATCGGAATCATCCTTTTCAAGTGGGACCTGGATCTTTTTTACAGGATTAGCCACAGATATCATAGTCTCAAACAATATTCTCTGACCATCCTGAATATACTGGCCAAGTGAATGAAGATCTGTTGTCATATCGACAGCAGCCGGAAAGATGCCTTTACCGTCTTTTCCCTCGCTCTCACCAAATAGCTGCTTCCACCATTCTGCAAGAAAATGCAGCTTCGGGGTAAATCCAACCATTATTTCGATTGGTTTGCCGCTCCGAAGCAGAAGGTTCCTTGCTGCAGCATACATTAACGGGGAATTCGAAACAGCGTTTTTGTTTTTCCTTGACATTTCTTCCATGCTTTTAGCCCCTTTAACCAGTTTTCTTATATCAAACCCGGCTATGGCAATGGGAAGCAATCCGACAGGAGTCAGAACCGAATACCTGCCGCCGACATTATCGGGTATAACAAATGTTTCATAACCGTTGGTTTCAGCAAGTGAGCGGAGAGCCCCTTTTTTGGCATCTGTAATTGCGATGATCCTGTCGGCAGCCACAGGCTTGCCAACTTTACTTTCGAGGTGATTACGCAATATCCTGAAAGCTATTGCCGGCTCCGTTGTAGTACCTGATTTCGAAATTACAACAATTGAATAATCTCTTCCATCGAGTATTTCCAGGAGATCAGCTAAATAATCTTCATCAATATTATGTCCGGCATATATTATATCGTGGTGCCTGGTTTTCAGGTGAGGAACAAAGGAATGAGAAAGAGCTTCAATCACCGCTCGTGCACCAAGATATGAACCTCCTATACCTATAATAACTGTAGTATCGCTGACTGATCTGAGGTGTTTTGCCGTTTTTTCTATTTTATCAAGCTGGGGGAGTATATCATCAGGAAGAGTCAGCCAGCCCAGGAAATCATTCCCCTGACCTGTTCCGGCGTTGAGAGAATCAAGGTGTCTTACAGATTGTTGTGCAAGTGCTGTTACTTCCTCAATAGAGATGAAGCCGCCGGCATTTTTCAGATTAATACTTAAGTTTTCCTTCATTACCTGTCTGGGATTAGATATCATTAAATTCTTTTTTCTGATGTATATAACAAAGTTAAATAAAAAAAACCGCCGGAAGGAAACCGGCGGCCTGAAATAATGATCTGAGTATATATTGAGAATGAAGTTTTATCTTTTGCGGATCGACCCGGCACTTGAGGAATTTGCGTCAACATATTTTGGATTTCCTGCATAATTTATATCACCGGCACTCGATGCTCTTGCCGTCAGTCTTTCTGTAACATTTACACCTGCATCTCCGGCACTGGAAACTGATATATCGGCTTCCCTTGCAATCAGATCATGGGCATTCAGGTCACCTGCACTGCTCAGATCAGCATTCAGAAAATCTGTCTGACCTGTAAGAGTGATATCGCCCGAACTGCTTATATTTACCTCAATCTCATCTGCTGTTACGTTAAGTTTAATATTACCGGCGCTGCTGGCTGTTAATTCAAGCGTACCGGCTTTTACCGGTGTTTCGCCGACTACATCACCGGCACTGCTTGTCTTGATAGACCTGACATTTTTCATCGTAATGTATACCACTTTTTTTTCAGCATGACGGATGTTGGCATCAGAATATATATGAAGGACGCTGCCCTTCACTTCAGTGATAATGTACTCGTGGAGATTCTCATCCGCTTCAACAACAAGTTCTTCATTATCGCCCTGCTTCAGGTAAACATCTATCCCGGTGCTTACTGCCAGTCCGTCGAATGACTGGGTTTTTCTTTCTTTTGTAACTACATTGCCGTCTCCGCTGACTGTCTTGCGGGTCTGACAGGAGGCACAAACAGAAATACTCATGATGGCAATTGCGATGGTCAGGAATCTCACGGTTTTCATAATATTTAAATTTTAATGATCAATTTCATAGTAAAGACAATAAATTATAAGAATTGATGCATAGGAGGCGAAATATTTTAATAACAGATTGCAATCCGATAATAAAATAGAGGAATGGATATCCGGTTGTTGAATAAATATTTTATATATCTTTGCCCCGCCGGGGGTATAGCTCAGTTGGCTAGAGCGTTTGACTGGCAGTCAAAAGGTCAGGAGTTCGATTCTCCTTATCTCCACGAAATCAACTAGTTGCAAAGGTTTAAGACTCTGTAGATCAATATTTATGGGGTCTTTTTGTTTTTAATTTCCTCTTCAAAATAATTCTGACCTCCCTGAGACATATTTCTGGGATTCTGTTCTTTTGAACAGGCTGAAATTGCAAGTGAGACAATTGATCTCAGATCATCAATGGTTTATCCATGTCTTCCAGAAGCTCGCTGCACAGTATCCCCCTGGCAATTTCACGTACCTCGCCTGTCATGGTTATGTTGAAGTTCTTATCTATTTTTATTTTGAGTGTGCCACCTTGCATATGCATGGTGAGATCACCTTTGATCAGTCCTCTTTTAACCAGAATTGATGATGCGGCACACGATGAGCTGCCGGATGCCAGGGTATAACCGGCTCCCCGTTCCCAGATCAGGATTTGTGCATCATGGTCAGAAAGAACCTTTGCAAACTGCACATTTATGCGGTTGGGAAACAGTGGATGATTTTCAAGAAATGGACCGTACTTTCGTATTTCATTTTCATCGAGTTCTTCTTTGATAACAACACAATGGGGATTGCCAACCGAAACACAGTTCACTTCGAATTCCTTGTCACCGGCAGTTATTTTCCTGGCTATGAATTCAGGCTGGTCAGAATTAACAGGTATTTCGCGGGAAGCAAAAATTGCTTTTCCCATATCCATCCTGATCAGGATTGCTTTTCCTTCTTTTTCTTCAACTATATCAGCATAAACAATATCAGTGAGTGTTTCGACTGAGAACTGTCTGGTCTTTGCATACCCGTAATCAAAGAGATATTTGCAAAAAATACGAAGCCCGTTACCGCTTTTTTC
>JBBQJD010000017.1:0-45540 GCA_038325595.1 Bacteroidales bacterium
TCATATGTGGTCGTTTTTGAAAAATATCACTCATGTAAAAATTAAAATGTTAATTTCGAAAGACAAATTGTTAACAACACCTGATTTTTTAACTTTAGGCACTCCAAACTTTAGTTCACTTTAGGCACTGATTAGTTACCAAATATTTAATATAAAACTTTTATTATCAACTTAAAATGAAACATAAAATGATTTATGCATTTTTTACTTCTTTTATCCCATATAGGCAGGAAAAACAGAGGTATGAATTAATGATAGCCTGTTTTCGCTCAAAATTTTTTTTGTATTTTTTCCTGATTGCCGGTGTTCTGGTTCAATGTAAAGAAAATAAAGAAATACCATTACCTCCCGGCGACCCTGATAATGGTGGCCTGATCCTGCCCGAAGGTTTTGAAGCAGTAGTCGTGGCTGATAGTATTGGTTCTGCCCGTCATCTTGCGGTCAACAGCAATGGTGATATATACATTAAAATGCGCTTTGCTAATCCGGAAGGTGAAAATATGGCTTTGCGGGATATCAATAACGATGGAAAGGCTGACATAATCAAACGGTTTGGTGTATTTGACAAAGACAGTTATTATGCCACAGGAATGCGAATATATAACGATTATTTATATTATAGCACGGCAAGTAAGGTGATCAGACAAAAGCTGACACCCGGGAAACTTATTCCTGAAAGTGAACCGGAAGTCATGCTCACTGATAATTATCGAAATTCAATATACGGATATTCTCATATTGCAAAGCCTATAACTTTCGATGAGGATGGCCATATGTATATCCCATTTGGTTCTCCTGGTGATATTTGTGAATCTATAGGTGAGAATATGCCTGGAACAATGGGACAAAATCCATGTCCTGAGCTTGAGTGGCACGCCGGCATATGGCAATTTGATGCAAACAAACCTGGACAGTTACAGAAAGACGGTCACCGTTATGCAACCGGAATCAGGAGTATTGTTGCTATGGATTGGAACCACCAGGACAATACATTGTATGCACTGCAACACGGAAGAGATAACTTGAACCGCAACTGGCCTGAATACTATAGCCCATGGCAAAGTGCACTTCTGCCTTCTGAAGAATTCCTTAGAATAAAAGATGGAACTGATGCTGGTTGGCCCTATTACTACTACGATCAGATGCAAGGGAAAAAATTGCTTAATCCGGAATATGGCGGAGACGGAAAGAAGGAGGGAGCTGGCGCTGATTATGATCAGCCTGTAATTGGGTTCCCCGGTCATTGGGCACCAAATGACCTTCATTTCTATCAGGGAGACCAATTCCCTGATCATTACAAAAATGGAGCCTTTATCGCATTTCATGGATCAACCATCAGGTCTCCTTACCCGCAGGCAGGCTATTTTATTGGTTTTGTTCCATTTGAAAATGGGAAACCCGGCGAATGGGAAGTTTTTGCTGATGGTTTCACACAGTTGGATACACTCTTTGAAACTGATGATGCCGGATACAGACCTATGGGCATTGCTATGGGGCCAGACGGTTCGTTGTATATAAGTGAAAGTGAACATGGGAAAATCTGGCGTGTGATGTACAAAGGAGATAAAAATAATTTTGGCCCCGCACAACTCGCGCAAATGGAAGAACGTAAAAAACAGCCCCATATAAAAACACCGGATGAAATAAAGGACGATCTTACGCCTGCAAGGGCTGAAGCGGGCGAAAAAATATATAATAAATATTGTGGCTCCTGCCATATGGCCAACGGCAAAGGTGATGGCAGCAGGTTCCCTCCCATAGCCGGATCAGAATGGGTCAAGGGCGATCAGAAAAGGCTCATTGACATTGTCCTGAATGGTTTAAGTGGACCTATCGAAGTGAATGGTCAAGCCTTTGATGGAGTAATGCCGCCTGCAGACTACCTGAAAGATGATGAGATTGCTCAGATGCTTACATACATCAGGAAAGAATTTGGTGATAATTCTCCACCTGTCGGATCGTACTATGTAAGAGAGGGTAGAAATTATTCAAGGAAAAAAAGAGAGAAAAATAATTAACGCCTGAGGAACTGAGGCGCAATAATCATTTCAGCCTCCTGAGCTTCACTGCAATACTCTCATTTATTGCAGAAGAATTCAATACAAGATACCGGTCTGACTATTAACTAGTGTCTGTCCATAATGTTCCCTATTTTGTTAAACAACCGCTAGTTTTTTTGGTGCGCAGGGGATTTTTCGCAACAAAAACCAAAACTCATTAATAAAAAACCACAACCCAGTTAATATCTCAGTCCATTTTGTTAATACCAGTCGGATTTCGATTTTTCTCAGTCTTAAATCCGTCATTTTACTAAGAAAAGAGCCTTTAAAGAGTACCCAAAATGCAGAGAGTATCCGGGGGCACAACAGGTTATACTTTTTAAATCTAATTGATTTGTTGTAAATAAATTTGACTTGTATTGCAGTACTTCGTAAATTTGTATCATTGTAAAGTCTAACTCGAGACTTCGTTCTGTCTGTGAATCCAACAAGGGAGGTACTTCTATAATTTTTTTCAAATAATCTGATCTAATGAATTGAAAATCATTGCATCTCATTTCAATGCTGCAGTTTTTTTACTGATGTCTTACTTTATTCTTGTAAACAAAAAAATAAGAACGGAGGGAACCGAAAATCCGGGCAAAGAGTAGGCAGAAAAAATTAACGATCATGGAAAAAAATGTTTCAAGCAAAATCACTGAAATCAAAGTTGAGCGGGAACGCTCGCAGTTTCTGAACATGCTTGGGAAGAATATGAATTATTTTGGTAATATTCCCGAAAGCAAACTCAAGCCAATCAACAAACTCATTTCAAATACAAGTTATGAGCAGCTTACCTGTGTCGGATATAATCCCGATACAGCAAATATGGAAGCCACATTTGCTACCAAAAA
The DNA here is from genome assembly GCA_038325595.1 of Bacteroidales bacterium. Lineage (GTDB taxonomy): Bacteria > Bacteroidota > Bacteroidia > Bacteroidales > VadinHA17 > LD21. Next base: position 2,894 of record JBBQJD010000017.1, read on the forward strand.
GTCCGCAGGTTATTCCGGCAGCTTATGCGGTCCAGGTTCCTTCGAATATGTAAGATTTTATCTTGATTTTCACGATGGAAATGGATTTATTGACCAGGGAAGTGTTGCGGTTAATGTGCATGATATTCCTGCCAGTGAGGATTGCACCGGAAATTCAATTTTCCCTGTTATCTATGTTGCAACGCTGAAGAAAAAAACTTCAAAATTCTCTTTTTGCGACAAGCCGGTGTTGCCCACCTTAAGGGCAATATTATCGTGGAGCATGGATCCTCCTGTTAATTTTCCTAACTGGCTGCCTGTCTGGGGTAGTGTTTTGAATTGCGATGTACAGTTAAAACCATCGTTTAAATTCCCCTTCCCTGACTTCGACCTGACGGATTATTTCAACCTTGCAATAAATTCCCCGAATCTGACATCAAAACAGATATCAGATATTACCGGAGTCGATCTGGTTCAGTTAAATCCGCAACCGTTACCACCGAAACTCGCAGATCTTATTAATGAATCTGTGAAATTGAAAATACCGGCATCACGATTTGCATTTAAGACAGTTCACAATATGATGAAATATCCATCATCAGAAATAACGATGAAGGAACAAACCATATTGAGTGATGCAAAAATTGATATAGGTAAACTTATTGATGAGATCACAGTATTTCCTCCAATAGAAACTTCAAAGGCAAACGTTGACTATGAAGAATTAGATTGTGTTGGGCTTGATTACAGCACTGAGAGCCTTGTAGCAACCCTTAGAATAAAAAAGAAAATTGGCTATAGCGGTGATTTGTGCAGTCCCGGAAGCAAAGAATATATTGCTTTCTGGATTAATTGGAACGATCCATGTGAATGGCAGTATATCAATACGGTGCAATTAAATGTGCATAATCTGAAAATGGATGGCGATCATTTATGTTATAGCGTATCCCTTCCATTAGATGCTACTTTTCATAGAAAGTTGTGCAACGATCCAGGCGTTGTTCATGTGAGAGGTGTTTTATCATGGAATGTGCCCCCGTCAACTACAAACCCGAATAAATTAGAATTTTATGGGAACAGGGTAGATGCACATGTCCAGATTAAACCGGGTAAAGTAATAGATCCCAATAACCCGTCAGCACTTTATACTGTTATTGGCGGGATTGATGTCGATCATGTGAATGACGCAACAGGGTTAACAATCGCTAATTCTGTCTTCTCATTTAACTCTCTGCCGGTACCGGCCGGGGCACCGTTTGGCGGCTTAATTGTAATAAATGGACCATCATTTTTGGGACATAAATACAGGTTTAAAGTAACCAATCTCAGTGACGGGACATTCTATTATTTGAATAATCCGCTTGTAACTGTAGGGTGGTCTCCTGTTCCTCCTTATTCACCCTGGTTTACACATTTCCCTGATGCTTCAGATTATTATGACTTCCTCCCATCCACTCAAAACTTGCTGAATGTTCTGGCAAGATTTATTCCCGGAACAGAGGATAAATTGAAAGTTGAGATGGAGGTACAGGGATTAGCTATGACGTTTTTCAAAATAATTCAAATGGATAACATTGCTCCTGTGCTTTCACTGACAGTGGATAATGGCGGGGATTGCACTCATTATTCAAAAGGTGATACCATTACAGGTCACTACTATGCATTTGATAAGTATATCTCTTACTGGAGCTTTGGGACAACCTGGGGAGGTGGCATAAGCGGGACGACAAATACACCGCCACTGCCCGGTAATAGTTTCAGTGTTACTACACCTGCGAATGCATACCCATGCGGAAGTGTTTCACTGTATGCAGTTGATAAAACAATTATTAACAGTCAACACGTGGGTCATCCTGTCTGGGCTTCTTACAATGTTTGTTTGAAAGATAAGAAATAATCCACCGGGGATAATTTAAAGTTGCCGGACCATGTGTCCGGCAACTTTTCTTAACCCTGAATATTAACTGACATATCTGAAAAATTCCTTTGAATCAGGTGCCTAAACTCAAAAGGCTTTATCCGTCAATTTCAAATTAACACAACACTAGTTCGGTCCTTATCAGCGAAGCATCAATTGTATTTAACCATTCGGCAGTCCATATTCCCTCAGCAATATTGCCCAGTTCCAGTATTCCCTCCGGCTGCTGTGCAAACGGTATCCCTGCCAGTTCATGCAAGAGAGTATATTTTGGTTCCTGATCCATTTGAGAATATAGTCATAAGTCTTAAGGCCACGAACTTCAAGTGAAGGCCCACTCCTACTGACACTTAAGGTTTGTTCTTTCAGCTTTTGATGGAGCAGCGAAGGGTCCATACATAGCATTTTTGAATGAATCGCAGGCATTGGCGGTTTCTCCTTTGCCAGCCTGTGCAATGCCAAGCTGAAAGTATAATTTCGCTTTTGCATCGGCAGTACCAGTTTCAAGAGCCAGACCTTTTTGGGCATATTCTGCTCCGCTGTCGAAATTTTTTTGTTTGTTATACACGTCTGCAAAGTAGTAGAAAAGGTCCTTGTCTTCACCATATTTGGCTGCTTTACCAAGCAAGCCAATTGATTCATCAAGATTACCAGCCTGATTTGCCTGTGATCCTGCGGCCCGAAAATATTCCAGAGCCAGGGTAGATGCCTGCTTTGCTCTCTCTGCATTATTTTCGCCTTTCATTTTCTCCAGGAATAAATCAATCGTTTCCTCAAAAGCTGCAGCATTATCCTGACCTCTGTATATAAGAGCTTTATTGTAAATTGCAGAGGTATAATCCGGATTTATCATTAAGAGACTATCAAACGCCAGAAGGGCATTGTCATAGTCCTTCGCAGTAAAGAAGTCGGTACCCATCTTATAATACCCCTGTACCAACACCTTCCGGGCATTTTCCTTCCCAGTCTGGCTTCCATACTTTTCCGCTGCTGCATCAGCTGCCTTTGCAGCCTTAACGATTTCCGTTCCCGGCTTTTTTTCGCTCACCGCTCCTGAGGCAGCCTTTACATATAATCCGGGTAATACCTTTACGGCTTTTTCTTTGAGGTCATTGGCGGTCTCCCCAACCTTGTCAGAAAGGGTAACCACATTCTCAAATGCTTTTATAGCACCCGGAACATCGGTTTGCATAAGCTTTGCCCCTTCATTATATGCTTGTATCACATCATTGCGTTCCTGAGCATTAAGGCTTATACTAAAAATAGCTGAAATGACTATGATAGTCACAATATGGCTAATCATTCTCATGTTCATAACAATTCAGATTTTAAAGATTATTATTAAACTCAGCAGTTTGTTGAATGTAAATCTACAAAAAATATTTGATATATTTATCTGTAGAACAGATAGATGTATTCCTCATTGGTCTACTTCTAACCTTCTTAAAATCACTGCCTTATCAATTATCTAAAATCTTAGTATCTTTTTAGTTACAGGAACATAAAAGTCTCCGGCATTAAGATTGCATTTCTTTGCAATAGCCTTGCAATAACCGCACTGCCCCGGACTCAGAATCAGGAAAGACTTTACCCCGGATGCCGGGCATGGTGCCGGGCTGGCTCAGGTTATGTATATTTTCATTTATTAAAACAGCCAGATATAAATAATCAATGTAATTACTGCAAGAACAGACCATTGCAGTCTCCAATCCGATAAGCCCTCAAATGGAGCAGGTTTTACTGAATAATTGATGGTTGTTTTTACTAATTTCTCAGGAATCGTTTTCTCCGTGAAAGCAGAAACTATAAACAATACTGCTGTTATCAGAATTTCAGCCCACAGTCCCCTGTAACCAAAGTTCAGTGTCAGCTTATGATGAAGGAAGGGAAATAGGCCCTTGGCTGTTTCCGGCCCGAGTAACTGATCAATTACGAAAATAGTCGCCAGTATCAGCCCAAAAATAACTGACGCAGCGGCACCTTTCAATGTTACATTCTTGCTTACAATGCCAAAAAAGATAGCCGGGAATACAGGAATGACAAGGTATGCAGTTATGGTCTGAAGATATTTGTACAATCCTTCTTCATTCTTATAGACAAGGTAAGCTGCACAGATTCCAAGGAATGTCACCGCAAGTATTATATATCTTCCAAAAGTAACCTGCTTTTTTTCCTGTAGGTTTGGACGGAATTCTACTATGAAATCCCTCACAACCAGGGTTGAAACTGAATTCAGAACAGCAACAAGTGAACTTAAAAGTGCAGCAACGAGTGAAGCGAGAAGCAACCCTCTGAGTCCTGTGGGCAGAAGCTTTTGAAGAAGAAGCACAAAGGTTTGCTTTGTCTGATCTCCCTGCAATTCACCCGGGAACAAAGCGTATGCTATAACTCCGGGCAATGCAAATAAGAATATAGGCCACAGTTTGAGGAAAGTGGCAAACATGGCACCCCACCTGGCCTGTTTCAGATCGGGAGCAGCAAGCACCCGCTGAACATTTACCTGATCAATACCCCAGTAGAATATCCCGGCATAAAAAGCAGTCGCAAGAATCCCCCAGAACGGATATACAGGGTCATCGTATGGTTTTCCTATTGACATCATCTCAGGCACTTTCTCCATAAGCCCATTCCATCCTCCAACCTTGTCGAGTCCTAAAAAAAGCATTATTGCAGTTCCGCCAATCATTATAACTACCTGAATAGTATCTGTATATGCAACTGCTGTGAATCCTCCGATCATTGTGAAAACAGCCACAATAATCCCGATATAGATAACGGTGGTCATGACATTCCATCCGATAAGACTATTAATCACCAGAGCACCGGCAAACAGAGTAAAAGCAAGCTTTGTCATTACGCTGATTACCAGCATGAGTCCGGAAAAGAAAACTCTTGCCGACCTGTTGTATCTTAACTCAAGAAACTCCGGTATGGTAAAAATTTTATTTTTCATATAATACGGAAAGAGAATCGCACATGCAAAACCAAGAGTTATTGCGATGGTCAATTCCACTGATCCGGCAGCAAGTCCATATCTGTAGGCATCTCCCGATAAGCCAACCAAATGTTCCGCACCGATATTGGTGGCAAATAATGAAGCTCCTACAATCGGCCAGGTGATCTTTCTGCCTCCAAGGAAAAAATTAGTGCTGTTTTGTCCGGCTTTTCTATGATGAGCCATAAAAAGACCGAAAAGAAGGCTGGCTCCTATTACAAAAGAAAAAACTATCCAGTCGAAACCTGTAAGAACTAAATCCATTTATGAACTATTTGATTGAACTTCTAATTAAAACACATTCATCCTGAAAGAAGTGTTAACGGGTTGAAAAGGTTGAAGTCTTTTACTATCAACTTTTGAGTCAACTCATAAAAAAACGAAAAAATGCCACAAGGCACAAAGACACCAAGGTTCACCAAGAATTTTGATATCAATTTATAACTTTGGTGATTTTGTGGCCTTGGAGTCTTGGTGCATGAAATACTTTTCGGAGTGGATTCAACTTTTCAACTTTTCAACTTTTCAACTTTTCAACTAATATATCTAATCTTTTGACACACTGTATCATGGACCTTACTGTATGATAATTTATCTTCCATGAATGTCCCATGTGTGTCCAGATGGGTTTCCCCTGCCGTGTCATAAGAGGATACCACTCGCCTGCATTTTTATTTACCATTTTATCAAAAACAAAACGATGAACGTTTTTGTAAGCCTCCCAGTATTTTTCTTCCCTGAAGAGGATTACTGCATCAAGCATCCCGATCATAACCTCAGCCTGCTGCCAGAACTCCTTTTCCATATCGTAAACACCTCCGGAATGAGGTCCTTCAACAAACACACCACCAAAATCCTTGTCAAGTCCGTTGTGTAAAGTATGGTCAAAAATTGTTTTGAAAAGAGTATCGTGTGTATCAATTTTAAGGATATTCAGTGCATGGATCAACAGCCATGCAAGCTCTGTGTTGTGTCCATAAGATGTATTATCGGTCGCATTCAGCTTATTTGAATCAGGGGAAAACCTGTCCCATCCCCAGATAATATCAAATTTAATTTGTGAAGCGATCTTCCAGTCGCCAAAGAACTGTGGAATTCCGGTTTTATATGAAGGATGAAGGAACCTGCTTTTAAGAAGACCGATATCCTCAAGAAGCTTCCGCCTGTGAACTTCCTCCCCTGTGCACTCAAACAAGTTTGTGAATGCTTCCATAAGATGCATGTGCACATCAAGTGTCTTCCTGTCTCCACCCTGACTACCCGGACCACAGAGTGTCCAGTCACGATGGAACATCTCCAGGTAACCTCCGTAGAACGAATCTACACAGTATTTCTGCAGAAGGTCAAACACTTTCTGTGCATATTCAACACCCCTCGGATCTCCTGTTGCAAGGGTATATTCGCATAATGAATAAATTGCGAAACTTTGTCCGTAAATTATCTTCTTGTCAATCTTCACATTACCTTTCCGATCCATCATCCAGAAAAATCCGCCATGTTCGTTATCCCACATTTTGTCTATGAGAAAATCAGCTCCATGCTTTGCCAGCTTTTCATATTTGCCATCACCGTATCCTGAGCGGTGTGCCGAAGAAACAGAGTAAAGGCACCGGGTCTGAGCGATCAGTGATTTTTCGTCTTCTCCCGTATCATTCCCCTGCTCATCGAAATGTGTGATAAATCCGCCATTGATCTTATCCTCAAACCTTCTGGTCCAAAACGGCAGCAATTCATTAATAAGATGATTCTCAGCTTCTTTTTTTAAATAAAGTATTTCTTTGACATCCATATGTATCTGATTATTTTTGGTTCAATTCACTGCGAAGAGCCAATAAAAAGTTCCGGTTATCGGCTGACAGATAATGCATTTCACCACCCATACGGCTGAACGTCTTGCAATAGCGGAGGTAATAAGCAGGGTTGTCTGAGGCTGGTTCCCCATCTTTATTCCAATCCCAATCTGTCTTTGCCAGGTCAACTACAAGAATGAAATGGTTATCTATATTCCTGTTCTCCTTCAGCTTAACATTCCGGGCCATTGAAAAGGACTTTTCAAAAATCATGGGTGACATTACAGCTGAGCCCAATGAGATGTAAACGCCATGATCAATGTTGCTTATGGCTTCAGCAAAACTGAGAAAATCATTTAATGCAGTTCTTCCTATTGCAGCACCATGATTCATTGGATGTGTATAGATAATGTCATGACCAATCATCGGATGACCCGTTAAAGGAATTCCAAGACTGAAGGCTTTGGATTGTACAGAATAATTTTTAAAACGATGGGGAATGTGCATGAATCCTGCTTTCAGACCGAATTTCCGGATCACACCTGAAAAATCTGCGGTTGAAGCTGCCAATTCAGCATTGATTTCCATATTCTTCAGAACCAGATCGTGCAGCTCATGAATTTCCGGTATTTGCAATCCCTCCCTGAAAATCATTTTACCGATTGATTCACCATATCCTAGCCCTTCATAAGCACCCACAATAAGTCCAAGGTTAATATAAAACCCGGTTTCTTCCCAAATACCAAATTGTCCTTTTTCAATATTTTCCCTGACATCCTCGCTTGATTTTCCCTGGAATGCAAACTCCCAGTCATGAATTATACCCGCACCATTTGTTGCCAGATGTGTTATCCAGCCATCTTCCATTAGGGCATTCAGAACAGGAGCCAGACCATTCTTGATCACATGAGCTCCGAAAGCCATAATCACTGGATGGCTATATTTTCTTGCCAGCCTTACACGTTCAGCTGTTGTATTTACGATATGCTGGTCCTCCTTCGCAATAACTGATGGCAAAGAATCAGCGGATACATGATCTTTTTCTATATCAACCTTATTTTTCCTTTCAGCCAGTTTTTTAAAACTCAGCCGTGACCTGTCAAATTTTTGATAAGGCATGCTTCATAGATTGATATTCAGTAATTTAAGAAGGAATTGATATTGCGAAAAATCCGGAATAATTAAATCAGCACCCGCCTTTATAAGCCTGGTACGCTTATGCTCATTAAGTCCGTATCTTCTCAGCTCATTGCTGGCAACTCCGACTGTGATGCCTCCTCTTTTTTTTGTTTCCCTTATTTCTACAGGACCATCACCAAAGGTCACAACTTTTCCGGATGCCGAATTCCCGATAGAATCAAGTATCTGATCAAGTACTATTTTCTTTGCCTCAACGGTAATATCCCCGACAGCTCCGTATATCCTGCCCTCAAAAAAATGGTCATAACCAAGAGCACGTGCTTCGCTTTCAACATCACCGGTGTCAGTGCCGCTGGCCAGATAAAGTCTGATTCCGGAATCATAGAGTTTTTGAAGAAAAGGAACTGCATTCTTCATAGTCAGATCCCCCAGTCCCAGTTCTCCCTCATGGAATTTTTTCTCTCTGACCATGACCATCAAAAGCAATTCATCATTGTAGATTTTCTTATAACCTTTGGCATCAAGGATTTTTTCTTTTTGTATACAATCAAATTCCCTGATAAGCTCAATAAGCCCGTTCATTTGTACAAGCGTCTGGATGCCGGTTGTTTTATCAATAAATTCATTTACCCTTTGCTTAACATCATGGTATAATGACTCATCAGCATCATTTAGTTTTTCACCGAGGATAGCTTTGATCATCATTGGTGCCATAATATGCTCCCATCCTTCACGCAGGGTTGAAACCGTACCGTCATGATCGAAAATGGCATGCTCAATTGCAGGTGGGTGGTCCCATTTATTAATGATCTCTATTTCACAATTTGCGAGATAGTTTGCATATCTGCTGTCTTCAGCAAGGTCAGGGGAATAAATATAATCAGGATCATTACCGATTGCCAGTATTTCATCAGGATTTGCAGTTCCTGTCTGGAACAATTTCTGAACAGTAACACCTGCAACAAGGGTTCCAAGGTATGCTGCATCCCTGATATTATGACCGGCTGCGAGCGTGGAAGCGGCACCGGCGAGATAGCTGTCACCAGCACCTACGGTATCAACTTTTGAAAGTATCATCAGTCCTGGTATAACTGAAATACCATTCTCATCGACAGTAATTGAACCTTTAGATCCACGTGTGACAAAGACCGGTTTTTGATACCTTTCATATAGCTCATTTACAGCCGGTTCGAGTTCTGCAAAGGTTATTACCTCATCAGGTCTCCTGTTATGATCGCATAGTCTCATTGCTTCAGTATCATTCATCTTCCGGATTGTTCCGGTATAAAAATCATTGAAGCTCCGACTATCTGTGATAAATGTCTTTTCAGGAAATCGAAAGATGGTTTTGTCCAATAGGTCTTTGAAGTATTCTGTATGAATACCGGATGGAACCTGCTGGTTTATAATTACAATGTCGACTTCAGGAATTGTCTTTATAAGATTCCGAATAAGCCTTTCGGCAGTCTTGTCTGACAGTTTGTTGAAATTACCAAAGTCGATCCTGTTCAGTTCACTGTTACCGATATATGGCTTTGAATAAGCATGTGTGCTCCAGCTCTGTTCCTGAACAATCAGGTTATCAGTATTAACATTCATTGCTTTCATTATCCTGATCATCTCAGTACCGAAAGGATCAGTTCCTATCACGCCGAAAACCCGGATATCCCTGACCTTCATTGCTGCCAGGTTAGCAGCAACATTACCGGCCCCGCCCAATGAATACCTCTGTTCTGATACAGGCCTTGTAACAAGGTTGGTTTCAACAGAAATCTCACTCATCGACTCATCAATAAACCAGTAGGCATCAAGGCAGAAATCACCAACAATGGCAATTTTTGATGCCCCTATGTCATTCAGAATTTTTTGTAGTTTGTTCCTCTCCATAAAAGTTTATTGTTCAGATCTTTCAAATATCGCAATCATGATTCAAAGAAATACGTTTCAATCATCAGGCAAAGTGCATGATATACAGGAAAATGCAGTTCCTGAATATATGAGGTGCGTGTTCCCGGAACATTTATCAGAATGTCACAAATCTGTTTAATCTTTCCGCCGCCTTCACCTGTCATACCAATTACTGAAAGGCCTTTTGCCCGGGCTGTTATGATCGCATCAATAACATTCTGTGAATTGCCGGAAGTGCTTATGGCTAAAAGAACATCTCCTTTTTTTCCAAAAGCCATAACCTGCTGGGCAAAAATCAGGGAAGGGTCAGTATCATTTGCAACAGCTGTAATCAGTGCATCGTGCGCTGAAAGAGAGATTACCGGGAAACCCAGCTGAAGTTTTTCTGCAAGGTATTCTCCGCGTTCACCGCCTGTTTCTGACAGAACTTTTCTAAAGGATTGTGGTACAGGTCGTTTGCGCTCAAAACCTTTCATCAGCTCCCCTGCTATGTGTCCTGAATCGGATGAACTTCCTCCATTACCGCAGATCAGTAGCTTTCCCCCATCACGGAAAGAGTTTATCAGACTATCAGAAGCAGATGCTATCCTTTCCTTAACACCTGAAAGCAGCGGGTACCTGCTTACAAGCTCGTTTAGAATCAATGAATTTTCCATATACTTTTTTTAAAATTTATCCTGATAAATTGCTACGCATAATGCTGCATAATCACCTATTGAATCACCAAGAAGTGCTGGTTTTATAGCACATACTTCAAGTGCCGGCTGAAGAGCTTCCTTCAGTAGTATCCTGTCAATTATTGGTTTGAAAAGCATTTCATTCCTGGCATAGATGCTCCCTATCACTATGCACTCAGGATTGAGGATGTCAATGATTATTGCCAAACCCTGACCAAGATATTCTGCAGATATATTAATGATCTCAGATGCCACCAGATCACCGTTACGCGCAGCCCGTGCCACCATTCTGGCATCAATTGTCTCAATAAGCTCCAAAGAGGGGCAAAAGCCTACTGATACTTTATTATTCAGTTTTTCAGAAACGATCCTTTTTGCCAGTTGAGCTATACCTCCTCCGCTGCAAAAACCCTCAAATGAACCGGCTTTGCCATAACCCATCGGACCTGTTTTATCGAGTCTGATGTGACCTACCTCACCACCCATATCGTTTGTACCGCTGTAAAGCCTTCCGTTTAATATGAGACCTGAACCCATTCCTGTACCGAAAGTCAGGAAAACCATGTTCGAAGTACCTTTTCCTGCACCCATAAGCCATTCAGCAAGTGCACAGGCATTCGCATCATTCTGGATAACTGCCTCAATGCCGAATTCATCATTGAAGATTTTAGTTACCGGCACAGAATCCCAGCCCGGCAAATTTGGAGGGGAATATATAATACCCTTTTTTGAATCCAGCGGACCTCCGCAGCTGATACCAATCTTTTTGAACCTGTAATCAGGAAATTCATTCATAATAAGACTGATGTTCCTGCTGAATTCTGTCAATACCGGTTTATATCCCCTCCCTGTAAAGGTGTTAAATCCAATTTTCCTTTTTATCCTGAATGAAGAATCTCCTGCAACCACTGAGCATTTTGTTCCGCCAATATCCAATCCGATGTAAAGATCTTTACAGGATGCATCAGATTCTGCCATCTTTTGAAGTATTGTTATTTATTTAACAGTTAATTGAGCACAGCCCTCAGCCCGGGAATTTACAACAAGCCTGTTCAGATAAGGACCGGGAACATCAATATTCACAGCAACACCTGTAGAACCTTCGAATAAACGGTTCATATAAAGTCCATTTATTATAGATGGACCTGTTACACTGGCAAGAGTGGTTTTTTTAATAAAATCTCTTCTGTACATGTGGATAGGATTATATCAAATTAGGTCTGAACTGATTTGTAGTATGAAAATTTACTTAATCCTGCTATATAAAAGTAGTAATTTAATTAATGAGTATCAAGTGAAGGGAATTGAAGGGAAAAAGGTCGATAATAAAAGGAGGGAAAAATTCATTAACCAGAACACCAAGAGGTGCCGGAATAATCATCTTATTCTGATCCTGGTACAAACGTATTCTCGACTTCTGAACCCAGATGGCAATATGAAGTAATTCACAAAATTTTTCCACATAGAATAGGTGCCCTTAACAAGGCAGGACAAAAGCAGAGTTATCAAAATCATTGTTTACCAGGCTTCCTCCTGATAAAAATAAAATCGGTTCATTATAAAGTAGAAGAGGAAGGGTTCCTTTAGAAAGAATCAGACTTAATTTTCAGGGTACTCTTTGGTTATTGCATTATTCCTAAGGTCTCCCGTAAGTATCTAAATGCAGAACTGCAGCCAGTGTGAGCTTCACTGTAAGTGCTGCATTTTCATAATCGACCTTTTCTGCCGTGTCTCCTTCAAGATGATATTCAGGATCTCCGTAGGGCATTGACCCGATATTAAGCACCGACCAAGGGAATCCGGCATTTATGAACGATCCGTCATCATCACCGGGCTGCCTGCTTTGATACTTGCTCTGCTCAAGACCTATCTTATAAAACTTGTTCAGGTCAGCCATCATGTCAGCAAGACGCTCTCCCTCAGGAGTGGTATAACGGGTAACATTCGTGAGGTGTCCTTTCTGTTCAGGCGGCTTTACTCCTATCCCATCCATGTTGATGACTGCCAGCACATTAACACCTGATGCCTTTATTTCTTCTGCTGCTGTCACACTTGTCCATGGCGTATGTTCTTCGTTGCAAAAGATAAACCTGATTGTATGCTTCGGCTTATAGTTGTTCAGTATCATCGCAAGTTCCAGAGCACCACATGTTCCTATTGCATTGTCATTTGCGCCCGGTGAAGCTATCCAGCTTTGAGAATCTTTATGGGCAATGATAACAATTATATCATCCGGGAATTCTTTTCCGCGCGTGGTAGTAATAATATTGCAGGCAGTGAACCATGGGGAATCATCCGGTGGTTTAGCATACTGGTGATGAATGGGTTTGGAAAGATCCCTTCCAAAAGCCCGCACTTTGGTTTCATCAGTTTCTGGTTTATAGCCTGCACCGGTAAGCTGCTGAATTATCCATGCATCAGCTTCCTCAAGAGTGGATTTTTCATGTCTGGGCAAAGAATAGTTCAGGACGCGCCGGGGCAAAGGATCATGTGAAAGGTAAAAGACCCCTTTCCTGATCCGTTCCCTTTCTATTTTAGAAGACAGCGATTTATACATTAAGTTATAAACCTGATCTGCTTTTTTGCTTTGAGTAGATTGAGCTAACCCTGCACCTTTGCTTATTGACCTGGGATCTTCATTAAATATGAATTGTTTCTTGCCGGTAAAATCGGAAGAAAGAATTGAGGGACAGACATACTTTTCAATGTATTCAGTAACCAGGCCATTCCCTGTGAAATGATTCACAAAAGGCCATTGCTTTGAGTCGTACATTGTATCGGTCATATCACGCATTAATACCACATTCAGACCTAACCTGACCATATTACGCAAACCAAATGTCCTGCCGATGACACACATATTGGTATGAACACCTATCAAAATAACATTTTTGATTCCTTTCTGCTTAAAAAGCCCTTCCATTTCATCTCCTGAATCACTGATTGCATCCTTGTCGGAAATATCCAGCAGGGCAATCTGTCGGGTCCATGGCCATGGAGGTCCTACTTTACATTCAACTGCACAGTCACAACCTTCATCCGACTGGTCGATTGGCCAGAGTGCATCCTTTTCTGTTGTTAAAAAATCCCTGCAAATCAGAGCATTCGGTATTTCATTTTTATACTTTTGAGCCAGTTTCCGTCCCGGATGGTTTTTATAAAATTCCATGCACTCACTGGGAGCGTGAACGATAAAGATCCCTTTTTCACGTGCAATTGATACCACATCATTCATGTAAAGAGCCATTTCCGCTACTCTTCCTTCAGCCCCCTTACACCAGTGATGGTCCCACATATCACAGATAATGATGGCAGTTTCTGATGGATTCCACTCCCGGATTTCATTGGCAACATACCAGGAACCCTTCTCAGATTGTGAAGGGAGTCTCTTTTGCATTAAAATTTTCAATGCCGGGGAACTCATCTGTGCCAGTAATAATTGAGCTGTAACTGATATAGCGAAAAACAATAATAACTTTTTCATCCGTATATAATTTACTTTAAAGGTCGGATAGCCAGTCAGCATCAAGCGGGAGAACCACATTTTTGCTCCGGCCGAACAACGACCTTATTGCATGATTTGTATACTGTTTCTTTCTTCAGCGCTGGTAATAAGGTCGGTAAACCCTTATTTCGCTAATTGGAAGAACAGAATTATTTTCATTATTCAATTCCAGCTCGTGCATGGTATTTGGCACACCCTGAAATAAAGTAAAGACAGATGGTTTTCCAGGGACAGGTTGCCAGACATCAGTACTGAGGGTATAGGTTTTCCATTTAACTTCATCGCCGGTATTCACGATAGTTTTGAGTACTTTATACGACCGGTTCAGGTGCCAGTCTCCACCCTGTTCTGCATCACCTTTGCTTATGATAACACGTTTTGAATCCGACACAAAATCATGGTCAGCCTTTCCTGAGCCATCAATTCCAGTAACCGAACCGCTGATTTCAAAGGTGAAATTTTCATATGGTGGTTTGGCTTCGGTAAACCTGCAGGTCCATTCTTCAGCGATCCATGGAGTTTCATGCTTTATGCGGATCATAGCCGGTAATGTCCATGGCCATGATTTTCCACTGGCAGCATAAGGCCGTGTGATAAAATATGTACCCTGAAAATCAGAAGGTTTTTTGCCGTCAAGCAATACTTCAGATTTTACAGGAGCACTATTTTCAAAGTACACTATATCAACCCGGTTACCGGAAAATGACACTTTCAGTTTTCCTTTTTTTAATTTGAAATCCTTCCCTGGAACCAGTGTCGTGCTTAATCCAAAAGGATCGGATTCATATTTTGATTTATATTGGAACAACGGTTTAATCAATTCAGACATAAGGAATTCGCCCTGTTTGTTCAGATGGACTTCATCCTTAAGTAAATTCTTGGCTTCCAGATTGTTATCTTCCAGATATTTTTTCCAGGGATCGCGGATGTTTATCAGATCGCATTTGTACTTTTCTGCCATTGCAGGAAGAAGATGATATGACATTGAATCACTCCAGGCATTTGAACCCGTAAAGTGATCAGTCTGAATTGCTACTTCGGCAGCTGTACGGCTGCGAATTGTATATAAAACGGAATCGTACATCTTGTTGCTGCCATAAACATGAAGCAGAACCAGATCAGGATAGAAAGTACTGACATCCATCTCAACGGTTTTGCAGAGCATCTGAGAGGCAAATCCACCTATTGCTTTATTTTCCATGATGAGGTTAGCACCTGGATACCTCTTTTCGATACTTTCTTTCACCTGAATCCACCAATCCTGCGCACTTATCGATTGTCCGTATACCAGAATTTTCACTGTATTCGGCTTTTCAGGAGTGCTTGACTGAAGCAGGTTCATTGTGCGTGAAGTGTACCGGCCATAACCCGAAGTATCAGGTAAGACCGGCAACGGCCAGTTCTGCGCTGACAAATGAAATGCAGGCAATAATATACCCAGGAATATCAGGAAAGTTCTTTTTATCATTTTCATGCACATATCCTGTTTCATTCTACATAAAACGGTAGGTTGGCAGTTGAGAACTGATTGTTTCCATCAAAGGCATAAACATACAACCGGTAAGCTCCCTTTTTGTCAGGTGTTTTAAAAGTTATCGCCTGTTTTTGTTCTCCGATCAATCCCGGAATGGGTTGAGGTTCTTTCTCACCCTGCCCTGCATAGGAGGCATAAATTGCTTCAGGCCTTATCTCCCATTTAAAGGTAATCTGATCCTTGTCGGGGTCTGAAGCAGTTGCTTTGGCTTTGTGCGAGGAACCTGGCTTCACCCTTATATCCTGGTAACGAACCCATTTATCAATGTTGAGTGAGTCGACAACAGGAGCCAGATTTTTATCACGTTCCCCTGTCCATAGCATTTTCATTAATTTGGGAAGCGGAGTCTCCTGTGCTTTTTCATCGAACATGCTGAACCATGTGTGTGTTGTCTCTTGTTTATGATACCAGTAAAATACATAAGAACCAAGACAGTTACCGTTTTCAATTGCCTTGCGGTACTTCTGCTCATAAGCATTCAGCTTTTCACGTCCGGTCTGTTCATAGGGAGCACCCCATTTGGTTTTCTTCACCTCCCAGTAACCGTCAGGTCCCCATTCTGCGATCAGGTATGGCTTCTGCCAGCCACGTTTTTTAAGAGTATCGTGCACCGTATAGATATCACCATATGAATTAATTCCAAGCAGATCAAGATCGGGGCATCTTCTGAAAATATCTGTCACTTTCTCCATCATGCTGATTCCGATAACAGTCATTATGGGATGTACGGGATCAATTTCTTTGATTGCTTTGGCTGCCTGGTTAACGGCATCCCATACCTTTGGATTGAATGGTTTTGTTCCGGGAATATAGTCAAGCTCATTGCCGATAGACCACATCAGCACTGCCGGATGATCCTTTGTTTGCTTTACAATCTCCACTATTTTCTCTGTTTGCTGCTTTACGGCTTCAGTATCATTATAATCCATTCCGTATCGTTCGGCGTTTGCGGGAAGATTTACGAGAGCCTTCAATCCAAGCTGCTCTGACCGGTCAAGTTCTTCCTTACTATAGCCAATCCTGACAGAATTGCCACCGTAAGCTTTTACTTTTTCGAGGTAAGTGTGACCTACCACACCTTTGATAAAAAATGGTTTCTGATCAACAAGCAGTTGCCAGACATTGCCTTTTTGTATGATCCTAATATCCTGAGCATCAATATTCAACAAAAAGAACAGCGTCAACATGGATAATAATAACTTCCGGTTCATAATTGATAAGTTTTTACAAAGAAATAATTCTAAATGTACAAAGAAAAAACCCTGCCTCAGCAAGGACAGGGTTAAATTCCCATTCTCTCATCGAGAGATTAGCTAAAATAACCAGATGTCTATTAAGGTAGTACCGGAGAAGGGAAGTGAATTTATATAGCATCACAGCGATACAATAATGGTTAACAGTTCCTGCTTTGATTTTCCCAGCTTATATCCCAGAATTTCAATCATCTCTTTTTCTTTGCCTTCACGATAGCTTAAATCAGCGTCGGTAATTGCAGGAAATCTCTTTTTGAGCTTTTCCTTTTTCGAATTCCAGTATCCGATTACACTCAGATTCATATGATGGATTTTTAGGTATTATTAAACATTATCAAAAAGCAGGCCAACGAAGATATTGCAGCCTTGAATTTTATAATTACACCTTAATTATAATAGTTTGCATTCTTTAAAGATCAGCTGATTAATATATTTTACTTAATGACGTACCTGATTTGTTCATGCTGCATCAATCACAAAGTAAATTTCAAATAACATTTGTGGTACCGAGTGGTTTGAACAGGTTGTTTAATTAAATTTTTTCAACTAATGGTCAATTGCAATAATTCCTTACATTTGAAATCTGAGTAGAATTGAAACAAAAGGAATCCGTTCAATTAATCTGATTATTCATGAGTGAGAAATTAACCTCTTCCGTATCAGGCCCCGGTCTGAAACGTGCACTAAGACTTCCTGCCCTTGTTCTTTATGGAATAATTCTGATCCAGCCAACGGCTCCGATGCCTTTGTATGGTGCTGCAGCGACTCTTGCAAAAGGACATGTAGTCACAACTATATTGATAGGAATGGTAGCGATGCTGCTGACAGCAATCAGCTATGGCCGTATGGCTAATGTTTATCCAAGTGCCGGTTCGGCTTACTCGTATGTCAGCCGCGAGATTCATCCGTCACTCGGATACTTTGTCGGATGGGGTATGATCTTTGACTATGTCATGAATCCTATTATATGTGTGATCTGGGCAAGCAAAGCTTCAATGAATTTTATTCCTGAAATTCCATTTGCAGCATATGCAGTATTCTACGCTGTTCTGTTTACTGCAATGAACCTGCGGGGTATTGAATCAAGTGCACGTACAAATTCCATTATTGCAGCCGGACTCGGAGTTGTCATTTTGCTTTTTTTAGGCTCAGCAATACGATATCTCTGGATGCAACCTCCTTCAGGCGTTTCAGGCTGGACAAGGCCTTTTTATGATCCTCAGACTTTCTCATTTTCAGCAATTTCTGCCGGTGCGTCTCTGGCAGTATTGACATATATCGGCTTCGATGGAATATCAACCCTGTCGGAAGAAGTACATAATCCCCGACGCAATATCATGAGGGCTTCCGTCCTTGTATGTCTCATAACAGGAGTGCTTGCCTCGGTACAGGTATACTTTGCCCAGCTCATATGGCCCGAACCCACTTTTCCTGATCAGGATACAGCTTTTGTATTCGTTGCTGGAAGAGCAGGTGGTCAGTGGCTTTTCTTTGCAGTCAATATTGCACTCCTCATTGCTACCATAGGTTCAGGATCGGGAGCACATTTGGGAGCAGGCCGTCTATTATATGGAATGGGACGCGATAATGCCATTCCCCGGAAATTTTTTGGTGCAGTTAGTGCCCGGACGCAAGTTCCAAGCAATAATATCATTCTGATAGGATGCTTTGTACTTGTAGGTGCCTTCTTTCTGACTTATTCACTGGGAGCCCAGCTACTGAATTTCGGAGCGTTGATTGCATTTATGGGTGTTAATGCCTCTGCTTTCGTAAGATATTTTCTGCGTAGCGACAAAAAAAGTATCTGGCCTTTCATATTGCCTCTCCTTGGCTTTCTGATATGTTTCTATCTCTGGCTAAGCCTCGACATTAAGGCTAAAATTGTCGGAATGTGCTGGTTGTCAGCTGGAGTCCTTTATGGTGCATACCGGACTTCCTGGTTCAGGAAACCATTGATATACTTTGAGTTAGACAGTGATGAGGGCAATTCATAGGTACTCAATACAGCCTGCAATCAAAACTCAACATATCTCTTAAGTATTTCCTGCATTCCTGAAAAGTCATCTGTTGATTCATCAGCCAGATTCGGATCATTTGAATATGCGATGCAAATCATATTGGCTGATTTTGCAGCTTTAATGCCGTTTGGTGAATCTTCGATAACCAGGCATTCTTCAGGTGCAACTGACAATAATCCGGCAGTATGAAGATATATATCCGGTTCCGGCTTGCTTTTTCCGACTGCTTCAAGACTGACTATATGCGTGAAGTATTTTCTTAATGCTGTTTTGGAAAGAATTAAATCAACTACTGCTGCCTCAGATGCTGAAGCAAGTGCAAGAGGTATTCCTTTTTGATTTAATTTTTCAAGAAGATCCCTTACCCCGGGCATAAGCACGACTTCATCCAGCTTTGAGAAATAGTCTAAAATTTCTTCCCTGTTTATTCCTGTAAGTTCTTCCGGCGTTTGAGGCAGATCATGATTCCTTGTTATCTCTATCCACATCTGTTTGGTACTCAGTCCCAGGTAATTGCCATGTTCCTGACCATTTATATTAAGGCCGAGCCGTTTAAAAAGCTTCTTTTCAAGTATAAGATGATGTGGTTCAGTGTTTACAAGAACACCATCCATATCAAAAATAATGGCTTTTACAGATTTCCCTGACATATGAAAGTTTAGTTTAAATAATTTCCAAAGTAACAGCAAATAAGGATAATTTAATCATGTTTTATTCGATCTCCGGGTGAAAATGCCTGAGTCTGAGAAGGCGATTTCTAATTTAGTTATAATTAACCATAATGGAAAGAATTTTGGGGAAAGCAGAAGACCGGTTCGCAATACCTTTGATAATCAGTATTTAAAGCTTAATTTTATGAGTAAGTTAATTTTCGCTTGATGGATGATATCGGATTGATACTCAAAGCCCTGGAATTTGCGGCAGCCCGGCACAAAACACAGTTCAGGAAAGGAGAAGACAGATCACCTTATATAAATCATCCTATACAGGTGGCAAACCTGCTGGCGAATGATGCCGGAGAAAAGGATCCGGTATTGCTTGCTGCAGCAATTCTACATGATGTAATCGAAGATACGGTTGATTCTCCGAAGGAAAAACAAAAGCTTATCAGGCAGATCTCAGAGATCTTCGGAGAGCAGGTTTTATCCCTTACTCTTGAAGTGACGGATGACAAGAGTCTTGAAAAACACGAAAGGAAGCGGCTTCAGGTTGAGCATGCGCATCACAAATCAAACAAAGCGAAAAAGTTAAAAATAGCAGATAAGATCATGAATATACGGGATATTACTGTTAATCCGCCGCCATGGTGGTCAGTAGAACGCATACTGGAATATTTTGACTGGGCAGAAAATGTAGTCGCCGGACTGAGGGGAGTTAATAAGAAGCTTGAAGATATGTTCGATCATTACCTTAAAATCGGGAGAGCAAAGTATAAAAGAACAAAATAGTCAAGCCTGCACAGACAATTTAAAAACGTATATCAAATGCCATCAGCACATTACCGTGCCTTTGATACAGAATTCCTTTATTGATTACCGGATGTGAAAAATGAGGATTTGTCCCTTTGGTTATTCTGAAAGAACTGACTTTCTGAATCTTTCCCTGGTTATAGCCCAGAAGCATAAGTTCACCTTTCTGATTATAATAATACAACATATTATCAGCTGTTATGAGTGCTCCGCTGCCTACTCTCGGTGAATCAGTTATAATACCTGAATTTGCATTTATCGACCGCACATCAGTTTTTGCAGTACCGCAGCCATAGAGGTAATCACCTATTTTTACTATACCACCCATGAAGCTATCAAATCCTGCATTGCGCCATTTCTGGGTTATTTTGGTGCCGTCTTTTGAAAGGTTAAGCTTTACTCCGCAATTACCGTCGCCGGCAGCATAGTAGATTGAACCATTGTCATAAATAATCGTGTTGGCGTGAGTATCGCCGTTGCCCATTGTTCTCTGATCCGGCGGAAAATTATCCTGTTCCTGCGACCATAAGAGTATTCCTGTCTCAGCATCAAGACCCATCAGATGGTAGGCTGAGAATGTCACCAGGATCTCTTTGCCTGAATGTTCGATTAATTTCGGAGAATTATATCCCGAGCGTTCTCCAAATCCTTTATTTGACCAGATAAGCTTTCCGGTGAAACGATTCATTGCAACTATATTGTATTCCTTCCCGCCAGGGGTCCAGAATACCATTTCCCCTGATATAACCGGAGCTTCCGAATGCCCGTGCAATGGCAATATTCCCTTAAAATCCTTTACAAGGTCTTTTGACCAGATGATTGAAAACCGCAATACGTTGGCAGACTCTTCTAAAAAGTTAATCCTGAGTTAAACTCATCTTAATGCAATCTTAATCAGCAGAAGGTTGCTATACCATAATTTAGGCTCATGTAAGTGTTTATTTTAAACTGCTAAGATTATGGACCGACAAGAAATCAAACATCTCCTTAACATACTGGAAAACAATACGAAACATCTGACCTCATTACAACACAAATTCATAGCTTCATTGAAGGAACATTACAAGTCGACCGGGTTCCTTACAAAAAAGGAGGTTGAATGTCTTTATGATATTAAAGATTATCTGCCATCCGTACTCAGTGAAGAGACTGAAGCAGTTTATGGATCTGATACAGATAAATATCTGGCTCAGTATTCAACTTTCGATTATGGAACCTCCTATAACGGACCTTTCTGAGTACATTATGTTTTCCAAAAAAAAATAAAGACGTCTTAAACGCAGTTTTATAAGACGTCTTAATTACGTAATTTAAATCATATCCAATAAACAATATCTCATTTCAGGCTATTGATTGGCAGGTGATTCCCCCGGGAAGTGGATCTCATTTCAATCATTAATGAGGGAACAGAATTACTGAATGCTTCTGCCTTGAATAAATCTTTAAGAATCGTCAAAAACATCCCCGCTCATCAAGTTATAAGAGCTGACGGGCCAATGATCAGCACTGTTTTGAGAAATCTTATTTCCAATTCTATAAAATTCTCGAACCCCGGCGGCGAAATTTTAATTTCTGCTATTCAGTTAAAGAATGAAATTATGCTGGAAATCAGGGACAATGGTGTCGGAATAAAGAATGATATAATACCCAAATTGTTTCTCATCGATTCTGGCATCTCCACACGTGGTACAAAAAACGAAGAGGGAACAGGCCTGGGATTGATACTCTGTAAGGAATTCGTTTCAAAACATGGGGGGAAAATATGGGTCGAAAGTGAAGTTGACAAGGGAAGCAGGTTCAAATTTACATTACCCCACTAATCACTAAAAGCCTGAACCTCAGAAGACTGAATATCAATTCAATAAATTCATTTCATTAACTTAAATTATGCTATTGCTATTTTTGGTATTGTGAATGAGAACGCAGATCCTTTAGCCGGTTCCGATTCAACCCAGATTGTACCTCCATGGCGTTCAACTATCCGCTTACAGATTGCCAGACCAATACCTGTTCCTTCAAATTTATCCCTGGGTAGTAACCGTTGAAAGATCTGAAAAATCCTGTCGAAATATTGAGGGTCTATACCCATACCATCATCCCTGACAGTTATGATATAGTGACCTTTTTCAGATTTCGAAGAAACTACAATCCTGGGACTTTCAGAGCTAAACTTTATACTGTTTGAAATAAGATTTTGGAAAAGACGGGTAAGCTGACTCTCGTCTGCAGCTACAGCAGGTAAATCGTCAGACTTGATTATGGCATTTCTCTCCTCTATTTTAAGAGAAAGATTTTTCAATGAATTTTCCAAAGCATGGTTAAGATTCACTTTTCTGAATGCATTCCCCCTGGTACTTATCCTTGAATAGTCAAGTAACCCGTTTAACAGATCGTACATCCTGGTTGAACCTTCGACTGCAAATTTTATATATTCCTTCGCATTATCATCAAGCTTATCTCCATATTGGGCTGACAATAATTGTGTAAAACTTGAAACCATACGTAAAGGTTCCTGAAGATCGTGAGATGCGATATATGCAAATCTTTCAAGTTCTTTATTGGACCTTAACAGTTCTTCGTTTAGTTGTGATACCAGCTTCTCAGTTCCTTTTTGCAACTCTGTTATGTCAAAACAAACACCTGAAATAATAATTTGCTGATTATTTTTGCCTTTTGTTACCAATGCTTTAGCGCTGATATATTTTATTTTTCCGGCTTTGGTCCTTATCCGGAATATTGTTTCAAGAGGCAGTTTCTTCTCAATCGAGTTTTTGACTGAACGCTGAAGATGGGTAAGATCCTCTTCATGAACCAGCTCTACTAAAGCCCTGTAGGATCTTTTATATGAACCATGTTCAAGTTCGAACATGTTTTCTATTCTTTCGTCAAGGATCAATTCACTTGTAACCGTATTCCATTCCCATATGCCTATTTTTCCGTTCTCAAGAGCCAGGTTAAGTTTAAGTTTTGATTCAATCAGGTCTGATTCTGCCTTTTTCCGGTCAGTAATATCGTGAACCATTCCAACTGATCGTATAATTCGTCCCGATTCGTCCCTGAAATGCTCACCTTTCTCATGTACGAATCTAACTTCTCCATTGTTCTTCCTGATGATCCTGTGCTCAATTTCATAAGTATCAAGATTTTTCCGTACTGATCCGGAATATGCATTATCAACCATAATCCTGTCGTCGGGATGTACTGCTTTCAGAAATTCTTCATAGGTTGCAACGGATTTGTCAGATTCTAATCCAAAAATACGATATACCTCAGCTGTCCATGCAAGCCTGTTATTTATAATATCAAGTTCCCAGCTTCCCAGATGGGCAATTTCCTGCGATCTTTCAAGGAGAGCCCTGTTTTCATCAAGCATTCTTTCCATTTTATCTCTGGAAGCAAGAGATCTGGAAAGCTTAATACTGTTGTAACTGAGTTCTGAAAAAGAATCAGCAAGCTTTAAAAAAAACATCCTAGCACAATCGAGATCTTCTTTTTTAAGAAAGGGCACCTGTTCCAGGGAATTCATATATTCCTTCTTATCGAAATTGTACTTTGAAGCCTGGGAATTAAAAAAGTTATAATCTATAGTTTCGTTCTCCAGAAAAAACTGGCCCAGAAAGAGAATCCCCATTTGTCTGTCTCCAATATAAATTGGTGTTGCCATGTCCCACATTCCATTTCTGCACTTATATAATTTAGATTCCCCCTTTGGAATGCCTATAGTCAGCTGTAAATCACTTTCTATGCAATTTTTACATGATTCCGGATTTACCCTGTGAAATTCAGTACAAATTTTCTGCCATCCTACTTCTGTCAGAATTTTACCCTTACTGTCAACTATCGACATCGGTATATGAGAAAATCTATTGAAATTCTTCATCATGCTATGGATATCGCTAACATTGATTATTTCAGAAAGTTCAAGATCATCTTTCTGATCGGGGGTGTTACTAATTTCATTTAAAGAATCCATTATGAAATTTTGCCTTCACAATATTATTTGCGCTAACAATATTAAATATTGATTAATTGCAACAGATTAAATATTCATTAAGATTTGATTAAGTCATTTGAGACAATTTATATAACCTTGCAGGATAATCTATAAAGAATGAAATATTCTCAGAAAAGATCATATCGGATTTCATAAAATCATTTTTAAATTCTAAACTTGGCTTATAATTCAGAATTCTGATAATGGAAAAAATCTGGTTCGGGTACAAATTTTACAGTATTCTTCCTCTTTTTGGAGTTTCCGTGCGAGAAACAGGTGACATTGCGTTAACTTAAGTTTATGAAGGGATTCAGATTTTTAACAAGTCCTTACATTCTATCTGTAATTCCCTTCCTGGCAATTGTAATAATTCTTCCTCTCAGGTTCAACAAGTATTTGCTTGAATCTGTCAATTCAGTTATTCTCAGTAAGAATTCCTATATATGGTATGATGATCTCGATAATGATGGATCTTCTGAAAGATTGCTGGTCTTTGATTTAAATAATTCTGCTGGTCTGACAATAAGTAATGACAATGGCATAATCGATCAGTGGAACTTTAAGGGAACCTTTGATTTCAGTTTAAAAACATGCTTGTTTATTACAGGGGATAGAGATAATGATGGGAAAAAGGAAGTATATGTTTTCACCCTCTTGAATGACACTGTTCTTCTCCATTGCATTTCAAATCCTGAGGATCCGTTGTTATCAATAAAAAACCGGTTCATAGCTGTAGCCGGACCCGGCATAAAAAAGCCGGATTACTTGATATTAATCTGAGACAAATTGATGCCGGCCTTTTAATCGAAATAACAGACAATGGTATTGGCAGGAAACAATCCGCCGGCAATTCCGGATCGACCGGGAAGGGTCTTAAAATTATGGATGAATTATATTCAATCTATAATAAATATTACAGCGGGAAAGTTAGTTCGGAAATTGTCGACCTTTACGATACCAGGGGTTATCCTGCAGGAACCAAAGTAGTTATCAGAATCAATGGTTTATATGAAAAGAACTGAGTACGATGTCACATTTCGACTACGGTCATTGTGCAGCTAAACATCCCTGTTAAACTCGTACTTCGATTTATCAATTTCAACCAGGAACCTCGACGGCAGGTGAAACACTGCATCATATGACCAGATATTGTTCGGGTAGGTGATATACAGCTCTTCCTTTGCCCTGCTGCATGCAACATAAAACAGCCTCCTTTCCTCTTCCATCTCTTCCAGGTTTGTAGCCCTGTTTGATGGGAACATCCCTTCCAGTGCATGAGGGATGAATACGGCATACCATTCCAGCCCTTTTGCCGAATGTATCGTAGATAATGTAACCTTCCCCTTTTCTTCTCCTTCATCAATCAATGGTTTTGACTGATCTGCAACCCTTTTCGATGGCGGATCAAGAGCAAAGTCAGACAGGAATTTATCAAGGTCCTTGTATTTTCCCGAGAGATCTATCAGAACTTCAATGTCCTGCATCCTGATGAAATAATCATCTTCCCTTGCCTTGAGGATCGGGGCATAATAATCCTTAATGATCTCTATCTTCTGAGTAAGAGTATGTTCCGGCCGGCTTGCTTTCGCGAGCATGTTGCCCAGGATCAGCAGTTCAGAGTGGAATTTTCTTTGTTTAAATGCTTCAAATGAATATGGATCATCGCTGTTCCTGAATACATTTATTACATTTCCGGCTGTTACCTGTCCTATCCCTCCTATGTATTTCAGAACCCTGTGCCAGGCAACTGCATCAGCCGGATTATAGGTTATTCTCAGGTATGAAATTATATCTTTTATGTGCATTCTTTCATTGAATCTGAATCCACCGACCACCACATAAGGAATTCCGCGCTTGCTCATTTCAGCCTGAATATACCTGTTATGCCAGTCTGGAAGCCACGAGTACTTACATCCATTTCACCTGATAACAATTCAAAGCCTTTTCATGCTTCAGCAAACGGAATAAGTGTTTCTTCCGTTGAAAGACAGCTTGATATATCATTTGGCAGCAAATCAGAGGTCTTTATCAGGAAGGAATCATCTGCCTGTTCGCAAATCTATATTCGCTTAATGGGCAGTAATATAAAGAAAGGACAGGAGATTCAAACGACCTTCAATATCAGGACTTCGGGAAAAATTGATAACTCACCGGTCGAACTGGTGCTCGACTCACAGAATCCCGGAAGGCGGTTCGATGGTCTTGGAGGAAATTTCAGGCTTCAAAATCCCAAAACGTACCCTCCTGTAATCGATTATTGCCTCAAAAACCTGCGTGTTTCATGGGGAAGGGTTGAAATGCCGTGGGGTCTCTGGCATCAGGAAGAAAGTGTTAATCCTGTCGAAGCAGCAAAATCAGGGAAAATTCATCCCCATGTTCATGCATCAATGAAAATGGCTCAGAGACTGGACAGCATTGGTATGCCGGTCATTATCAGTGCCTGGTCAGCACCGGCATGGGCGATACCTGGAAATCCCAAGGATGCCTTCCGGTTCAGATCAAATTAATGCCGTTCTCGTTCGTTTCCGTATTTGGCAGGTGAGAAAGGTACATTGTGCCATATTAAGACTATGCTACTCAGCTTCAACCATGAGCTTCCCCTGGTTTATCCCGCTGAAAAGGCCCAGGAAGGTTTCAGGAAGCTTATCAAATCCTTTTATTATTGTCTGTTTGTAATTAAGCTCACCGCTTTTCACTTTTTCAGTAAGCCAGGCATAACCTTCATCATAGCGATCACCATAATTGCGAACTATAAATCCCTTGATCAATATGCTACGTGTAAGCACCCGGGGCAATATATCAGGAACCATTGCAAACCTCGTGTTGTTGTACTGTGAAATCTGGCCACATACAATGACCCTGGAGTGAAAATTAAGATTGTCAATCGCTCCCATGGTTATATCTCCACCAACATTATCAAAATAAATATCAACTCCATCGGAACAGACAGCTTTGAGAGCTTTTCTGATATTTTTTTCAGTCTTATAATTTATTGCTTCATTAAATCCGAATTCACTTTTAATCATTTGGCACTTTTCATCACTGCCGGCAATGCCTACCACCTTGCAACCATGTATCCGTGCAATCTGCCCGGCAACAATACCTACGGCTCCTGCTGCTCCGGAAACGACCACTGTCTCACCTGCCCTGGGTTTGCCGATATCCTTCATTCCGAAAAATGCTGTTAATCCGGGCATCCCTAAAATTCCAAGATAATAGCCGGGATGTGCTATTCCGGGATCTATTTTGCGAAGATTTTCAGCAGAAGTGGTAATATAAGTCATCCAGGGCAGATCCCCGACTACCAGATCATCCGCTGAAAACAGGTTGCTTTTACTCTCCACAACCCGGGCTATTATGCTTCCTCTGAAGGGTTCATCAACCTGGTAAGGCTTTGCATATGACTTACTTTCATTCATACGACCACGCATATATGGATCAACAGAAATAAACCATGACTTCAGAAGGACTTCCCCGTCTTTCAGATCCTCTGTCACTTTTTCCTCAAATCGCAGGTTATCTGCTGTCGGCATACCCATGGGCCGTGATGCAAGTACTATTTGCCTCGTTCTCATTTCTGATATTTTTTATATGAAAGTTCAAATATGATGAATGCAAGTTTAAAATCCACTTTAAGTCAACGTATTTGATAAACAATATTCTATTAATAAATGTTAAACTTTCAAACCTTAAACACAATCGCCATGGCAGACGATAAAATTAAGAGTGGCATGAAGGGCCGGATTAAGGTAATCAATAAGCAGAAATAAATGAGGCAAAAACTAAGAGGCTTTTAATGGCACTTGAAAAATACAGACAAAAACGAGATCCTTCAGTAACCCCGGAGCCTTTTGGCGGGAAGAGCAGGGATAAGGACGTTTTGCGCTTTACAATACAGAAGCATGCCGCAACACGGCTTCACTATGATTTTCGACTTGAAATGGAAGGTGTCCTGAAAAGCTGGGCTGTTCCCAAGGGTCCGTCAACTGATCCTGAAATCAAACGACTGGCAATGATGGTTGAGGACCATCCTTATGATTACCGGACGTTTGAGGGAATAATTCCCAAGGGAGAATATGGAGCAGGTACTGTAATTATCTGGGATGAAGGAACATATGAAGCTGTTGGTCTTGAGGGAAAATCAAAGAAAGTACAGGAAAAACATCTCTTGCAAAGCCTGGAGGCAGGAACCCTTAAGATATTACTTCATGGTAAAAAATTAAAGGGAGAATTTGCGATTTTCAAAATAAAAGGTAATGAAGATAATACCTGGCTGCTTATGAAACACAGAGATAAATATACTGACAAAGCTGATATAACTCTTAAGGATAAATCAGTCCAATCCGGCAAGACGCTTGAAAAAGTAAAGGCAACCAGCAAAAACATCTATGGCCTAACCAGGGAAAATACCTCCGACACCGCTGCTTTGCTCAAAAAGGCTGCAAATTCAAAAATGCCGGAAGTTGTCAAACCGATGCTGGCCACCCTGGTTGATGAAGCCTTTGACGATCCCGACTGGCTATTCGAGGTAAAATGGGATGGTTATCGAACAATAAGTTTGATCCGTGATGGAAAAGTGCAGCTTCTCTCAAGGAATAACAAATCATTTACAGAGAAATATTACCCGATAACTGAAGCTCTGAGCAGATGGAAAATAAATGCTGTCCTTGACGGAGAGATAGTTGTAATCAACAGTAAGGGAGCATCGAATTTCGGCGCTATGCAAAACTGGAGGAGCGAATCAGACGGAGAACTTGTGATGTATGTTTTCGACCTGTTGTGGTATGATGGCAATGACCTGATGAAACTTCCACTAATAGAGCGACAGTCTGTATTAAAGGAAATATTTCCTTCTGATGACGACACTATAAGATTAAGTGAAGTCTTCCCTGAAAACGGAAAAGAATTTTTCATAGCAGCCGGAAAGCTGGGCCTTGAGGGTATAATTGCCAAAAAATCAGATAGTACTTATACACCTGATACCCGTTCCAAAAGCTGGCTCAAGATTAAGGTACATAAACGGCAGGAGGTTGTTATCGGTGGCTATACCCTTAACGAGGGAACGGACAAATTATTCAGTTCTCTTCTTTTAGGGGTTTATGACAATGACAAGTTGCAGTTTGCCGGAAAGGTAGGCACAGGTTTCACTGATAAGCTGCAAAAGGAATTGATGATAATATTCAAACCGCTCATTACTGATAAAAGTCCGTTTATTACCCAACCTGATGTGAATGAGCCATCAAGATTCCGTCCAAATCCTCCCAGAGCAACAGCTGTATGGCTGAAGCCGGAAATTATCTGTGAGGTAAATTATTCTGAGATAACGGCAGATGGTGTTTTCAGGCATCCATCATTCAAGGGAATAAGAACAGATAAAAAGGCTAGGGATGTCGTAAAGGAAACTGAGGTTGACACAACAGCTGTTGTAGAAGAAGAAAAGACAGAAAACATGAGTAAGCCAAAGAGGAATCTCATAAAAGCGCCCGATGCTGCAACAAAAAAAACACTCCTGAATCCAACTGAAGAAACCCAGGTAAAGAAAATATGTGACCACGATCTTAAGTTTACGAATCTCAGCAAAATATACTGGCCTGAGGATGGAATCACAAAGCGCGACATGCTGAATTTCTACTATCAGGTTGCGGAATATATAATCCCATATCTGAAGGATCGTCCCCAGTCGCTGAACAGGTTCCCGAATGGCATTCACGGAAAAAGCTTTTACCAGAAAAATGTAAAAGGAAAATCGCCCGACTGGGTCAGAACTTTCCCATATACAACCAGCGATGGCGAAAATAAAGAATTCCTGGTCGGTGCTGACGAGGCAACGCTTTTATGGATGGCTAATCTGGGCTGCATAGAAATGAACCCCTGGTTCAGCCGCATCCAGTCTGAGGATAATCCTGATTTTTGTATTATTGACCTCGATCCCGACAAGAATACTTTTGATCAGGTAATTCAGGCTGCCCGTGAAGTAAAAAAAGTACTGGACATGATAGGGGTACCTTCCTACCCTAAAACTTCAGGCTCAACGGGCATACATATATATATACCCCTGGCTGCAAAATATACCTACGATCAGTCACAGATGTTTGCAAAGCTTGTTGTTCAGATCGTTCAACGGCATATCCCTGAGTTTACAAGCATTGAACGTATGATCAGTAACCGGCAGGGTAAAATGTATCTCGATTTTCTGCAAAACCGTCCGGGGGCAACTATTGCAAGCCCCTATTCACTTCGTCCGAAACCGGGAGCCACAGTATCAATGCCTCTTCATTGGGATGAAGTCAAAAAAGGATTAAAGATGTCAGATTTCACGATCCGTAACTCAATAGCCAGATTAAAAAGAGAAGGAGATCTGTTCAAAGGAGTTCTGGGCGAAGGCATTAATATTGAAAAAGTTCTTGAAGCAGCTCAACCGGTGATGATTTAAAAAAGTTTGGAGTGAACTAAAGTTTGGATTTCTTAGAGTTGATTCAGGGAATATTCTTTGTTTCACATTTCTCATTTTCATATATTTATAGTCAAACCTTTAACAAATTTCCATCATGAACCGAAAGAAAATCATCATCCGGCTGTATCTCACTCTGTCTTTAATGATGATGATGATTGCAGCATCTGCCCAGTCAGTTGAAAATGTAAGATCTAAGTATGACAAGAAGGAAGTATATATTACCATGCGTGACGGAGTCAGGCTTTTTACATCGATTTATACCCCAAAGGACAATTCTGAAACTCATCCTGTCATTCTGACCCGGACTCCATATAACATTGAGCCCGCAGGACCTGAAAACTTCAGCATATCAATGACTTCCGAATATATTAAAGACAACTACATAAGGGTTTTACAGGATGTAAGAGGCAGGTACATGAGCGAAGGAACTTTCGAGGACGTACGCCCTGTAAATCCGCAGAAAAAGGGGAAAAAAGATACTGATGAATCGACTGATACATGGGATACGGTCGAATGGCTGATAAAAAATGTGCCCGGAAACAATGGAAGTGTTGGTATATATGGAACATCTTACCCCGGTTTTTATTCCACAATGGGAATTATCGGAGCACATCCTGCCGTTAAGGCAGTATCTCCCCAGGCTCCTGTAACCGCCTGGTTCATAGGTGATGACTGGCATCATAATGGTGCATTTTTCCTTGCCGACTGTTTTAACTTCTACACGGGTAATGGTCACGCCTTCAAAAAACCTTCCAGGAAAGGCTTTCCGCAATTCAGTTATCCGACTCCCGACAACTATGAATTCTTTCTGTCAGTTGGTGCAATTAAAAATATCTCTCCGAAATATTTAGGGGACAGCGTAAAGTTCTGGAATGAAGCATTTGATCATCCCGACTATGATGAATTCTGGAAAGCAAGGGATCCCCGACAGTACATGAAAAATGTCAAACCTGCGGTAATGACGGTTGGCGGATGGTTCGATGCTGAAGACCTTTATGGAGCACTGCACCTTTATGAAGCTATTGAAACTCAGAACCCCCGGTCAGTAAATAACACATTGGTCATGGGACCCTGGTCCCATGGTCAGTGGAACGGCAAAGAAGCAACCAACCTTGGAAATGTGTACTGGGGTTTTAACGTTAACGAACCCTATACCATTCTTGAAAAGCAATTCTTTGATTATTACCTTAAAGGAAAAGGGACAAAGGATTTTCCGGAAGCAATGATATTTATTACAGGAAAGAATGAATGGAGGATCTTTGAGACCTGGCCTCCCAAAAATACAGATCAAAAGAGACTGTATCTTCAACAGTCAGGTGGAATATCAGATGCTCCCCCTAATACCACCAACAATTTTCTGGAGTATATTTCGGACCCGCAGAAACCTGTTCCATACACAGAGGACGTTCATACAAACCGGACGGCTGAATACATGACAGATGACCAGCGTTTTGCAGCAAGGCGACCTGATGTTCTGGTTTATAAGACTGATATTCTTGATGATGACATTACTCTGGCCGGACCCGTTATCGCTGATTTGTTTGTTTCAACTACCGGAACAGATGCCGATTTCATAGTCAAACTGATAGATGTGTTTCCTGACAGCACTAAAAATCCTTCAGATAAAATAATTAAAGTTCCACTTGGGGGATACCAGATGCTTGTCAGAGGAGAAGTGTTCAGAGGCAGATACCGTAACAGCTTTGAAAAACCTGAAGCATTTGTTCCTGGTCAGGTGACAGAGGTGAAGTATGAAATTCCCGATGTTGCCCATACATTCAAAAAGGGTCACCGGATCATGGTACAGATCCAGAGTTCATGGTTCCCGCTGGTTGACAGGAATCCGCAGAAATTTGTAAACATCTATGAATGTTCGGAAAGTGATTTTCAAAAAGCTGCACACAGGATATATAACGATTCACAGTATCCTTCACACATAGAAGTAAGCGTTCTGCCTTAGGTTAAATGGAGCTTGCAGAAAACTAATCAGCAATTTCAATCCATACCGGAGCATGATCGCTTGATTTCTCCCATCCTCTGACTGCACGGTCAACACCAGCAGCAATCAATCTTTTGTCAATATGGGGACTAAGCAGGAAATGATCGATACGCAATCCTGCATTTCGATTATATGCATCACGGAAATAATCCCAGAATGTGTAAATTACCTCATCAGGATATAATTTTCTTATTGCGTCAGTCCATCCCTGGTCAACCAGATTTTTAAAAGCCTGTCGGACTTCCGGTCTGAAAAGGGCATCCTTAACCCATCGTTCGGGCTTGTAAACATCAATCTCTGAAGGCATAACGTTATAATCTCCGGTCAGCACCACAGGTTTGTCAGATTTAAGTAAACCGGCAGCATGTGCAGTCAGCCTTTCAAACCATCTCAGCTTATAGTCAAATTTTGGTCCGGGAGCCGGATTTCCATTAGGCAAATAGAGACAACCGATAAGAATCCCATTTACCATGGCTTCAATGTAGCGGCTTTGAACATCTTCAGGATCACCGGGAAGCACTCGTCCAATTTCCACAGGTTCTGTATTACGCGCCAGTATTGCAACGCCATTCCAGCTTTTTTGTCCATGCCACACTGCATTATATCCTGAAGCAATTATAGGAATTAAAGGAAAATTATCCTGAGGTGCCTTTAGTTCCTGTAAACAAACAACATCAGGTTTTGCTTCATCAAGCCAGCGAAGCAGAACAGGCAAACGTCCGTTGATACCATTGACATTATAAGTGGCAATTTTCATAGTCAGTTATGTTTGTTCCCTTTGTAAATGGCGCAGGCCGGATCATTCGTCAGGCTTTAAATCATCTTCTACAATAGTGCCGCCTCTTACAGTTGCACCGAGTACAATACCTGCACTTAAGATTACAAGATTTTTAACAATATACTGACCTTCGAGAGTCAGTGAATAAGGAAAAATATAAAATATCTCTTCCGGAAAGAAAAATATTGGCAAAAATGTCCCAATCATCTGTATGTAAAGCAGAAGAAGTGTTTGCCTCATGAATATCTTGAATATCAGACCTATTCCGATAAAAACCTCCAATGTTGCCAGGCCATAAAGGATTAAATTATCCGGAACCAATCCAAAAGTTATAATTTTTATGGTATCAGTTGCAATATCTTCTGCAGGACTCAGTCCCTTAAAATATTTCAGAAACCCAAACCAGAATAATACGATGCCAATACTGAATCGCAATATAATAAGTCCGTTTAAAGACATCCATCTGGTTATGGCAATGTCAATTTTATGAAATCGTCTGCTTCGGAATTTCCTTTTACGCATTATCTTACAATTTTCCGCATTCGTGCAATCAGTTCGTCTCCCAGCGCTGTTTTTTTCTTTATATGCTCCTGGATTGCTGCAACTACCGTGTTTGATTCAAATTCACCTCTTACCTGCTCAAAATCAAGCTTCTTTTCTTCTTCACCTCCATCTATGCCAAAACCTGTCATGGAAGATAATGTAAATTCTTTCCTGGCATCTTCATAGAGTAACTGGTCGAGGTCTGTTACACTCTTCTTCCATCGTTCAACTATGCGGATTATATCCCCGGCTTTAAATTCTTCAATCTTTTTACCTTCCTCTTCTTCAATCCTTTCACGCGACCATGTCCATTCCCATGAATAATATGATTTATGCATTGCCCTGAATGATTCTGCAAACTTCTCAACTGAGCTCACTGTGCCGGATTCAATTTCATCGAGCAGCAGGTCAACAGCTTCTTTCGGTGCAATAAGGCCTGCCAGATCAACCCACTCACCTTTTCCCATTTGCTGGTCGGGACTCAATCTTTCCTGAATTTCTTTGTTGTTCCTGAACTGTATTTTCTCAAGCCTCTTTATAAGTGAGTTGCCTAGAAATTTGTTAATGCCTGTTTGATAGAACTCGATGCCTTTTTCAAGTGCAGGACCACGAATAATCATATTATTGTATGAATATGAAGCAGATTCAGCTCCCGAAATTGTCTTCAGCTTAAGCAGAAGTTCTCTTCCTGCAAACATTTTCCTGATAGTATATGGACTCAGAAGATTGAAGTTTACCTGATCTATCTTGTCAGGATCTTTCCTTCTGTCCCGGACAGGCCATTTCTGGGCATCCCTTATTGTACCCACGCTTCTCAGATTGACACCGGGAACCAAAATGCTTTCGTCATTGCTTTCGATCAGATAGGAGAATGGAAGGGAAGACGTGTCCATATTCTTATAATGACGTCCCATTACAAGGGTAAATGGACCTATCCGTGCCGGCCAGAGAAGATATGAATTACTGGTAGTCTTGGAACCACGTTCCATTATGCCCTGATGGATCGGCCCGAGTTTATACATGTGATTACTCTCATTCGATCCGCTTCCGGCATTCATAAATGAAAATATTCCGGCAATAAGAAGTGTTGACTTATGATGTGTGAGAGTGAAAGGTCCTGCAAAGATTGAGCAGGCTTCGCCATGATATCCGCCGCAATTGGCAAAAAACAGAGAGTTTTCTGCTGAATAGTGTTTTGCAAGTACACAACCCTGCCCTATAAAACACTTGTCAACGAGAGTTGATTCAGTCACTGTGGAGCCTGAACATACAATAAAGTGTTCCATAATAACACCCGGGCCAATGACTACCGGATCTTCCTTGCAGCTGTTGACTGATCCCTCGTTGAGCTTTATAGCTCCCTCAATACGACTGTAGGGGGCCACTCTTAAATTACGGATGACAGTACAGTTTACAATTTTCGAGTTATGTCCGATTGTTCCGTAACAGGAAGCCAGTGATGAAGCATAATCATCCACCATTTCCTCAATGATCCTCACTGCTTTGCTCCTATGCCTGTACATTGCGATAACATAAGCTTCATGGGCGGAAAGACGATCCCAGATTTTTACTGAACGTGCACCTGTTTCATTGAGAACGGCAACATCAGTGCCATTTCCAAAAGTTGATACCCCTTCGGTTGATATCTTACCGCAGTTCTTAATTACAACATCATCTTCAATAATATAATTTGCAATGTATTCTCCTGTGTTACTGATTAGTACATTTGACCCTATGGTGCAGTTATGTAGACTTGTATTGAATATTCCACATTTCTGGCTGATACCCGAATCGTCTCTGAAAGGTTTATTGTAGACACCAAGACGGATATCTCCTGAGAAATTGACATTTCTGCAGCTTGAAGGATCAAACCCTTCCCTGACCTTCACGAAAGCCCAGTTATCACTACGGCATCCATTGGATATCACATCCTCAATTTCACTTCCTGTCAGAATCCGGTAAGTTATTTCCGTGTTCATTTTTGAAGAATACGATTGATACTTATCATTCTACTGTAACAGATTTCGCAAGATTTCTCGGCTGATCGACATCACATCCTCTTAAGACAGCTATATGGTACGACAGAAGCTGAAGAGGTATCACGGCAAGCAACCCTGAAAATACCGGGAGCGTTTGGGGTACCTCAAGCACATAATCGGCCATTTTGCTTATTATTGTATCCC
Source organism: Bacteroidales bacterium (assembly GCA_038325595.1). Classification (GTDB taxonomy): domain Bacteria; phylum Bacteroidota; class Bacteroidia; order Bacteroidales; family VadinHA17; genus LD21. The sequence continues at coordinate 39,031 of JBBQJD010000017.1, forward strand.
CTTCGGTAACAATAGCTATAACAACTCCCTTTCTGGCCTTGATTTCCTGAATATTGCTGGTGATCTTTTCATAAGTATCATCTTTCGTGGCAACAACTATTGCAGGCATAAACTCATCGATAAGAGCAATCGGACCATGCTTCATTTCAGCTGCCGGATACCCTTCGGCATGTATATATGAAATTTCCTTCAGCTTTAATGCACCTTCCAGTGCAACCGGAAAAAGATAACCCCTTCCCAGATATAGTGCATTGGATGTATTCTGAAAAGAAAATGCAAGCTCCCTGGCCTTTTCATTCACCTCAAGGGTTTTTTGAATTTTATCAGGAATGCGGACCAGTTCTGCTATTAATTCCCTGTAGTGCGACTCAGAAATATTACTTCTGATGAATCCGATTTCAAAAGCCATCATTGCCAGTACTGTAACCTGGGTTGTAAAAGCTTTTGTTGATGCCACTCCAATTTCGGGTCCGGCATGTGTATAAACTCCTGCATCGGTTTCCCTTGGGATACTGCTGCCTACCACATTACAAATTCCGATAACCATGGCCCCTTTTTCCTTTGCAAGCTTAACAGCGGCAAGAGTATCGGCAGTTTCTCCACTCTGGCTTATCGCAATTACAATATCATCTTTGCGAATAACGGGGTTTCTGTATCTGAATTCTGAGGCATACTCCACCTCAACGGGAATTCTTGTATATTCCTCAAAGAAATATTCACCCAGGAGACCTGCATGCCACGATGTGCCACATGCGACAATGATTATCCTATCGGCCTTTGACATCCTTTCGAGTACATTGTGAAGTCCACCGAGCATAATGCGTGAATGATCGGGCAATACTCTTCCTCTGAAAGTATCATGGATTGCCCTGGGCTGTTCGAAGATTTCCTTAAGCATAAAATGAGGAAATCCTTCCTTATCGATTTCACCTATCTCAAGATCGAGTTCCTTAACTTCCGGAGTAATACTTTCAGTCCGCAATGTTTTAAGTATCAGCTCATCCTTCCTGATAATGGCAATATCATCATCATTCAGGTAGATAACTCTTTTTGTGAACTCCACAATCGGAGTGGCATCGGATGCAATGAAATTCTCTCCCTCGCCAACACCAATTACAAGAGGACTTCCTTTTCTTGCCGCAAAAAGTTTTTCAGGCTCCTGAGTGCAGATAATTACAAGTCCATATGCCCCGACAACGCGGTTCAGGGCCGAGGTAATTGCCTGTTCAGCAGTAAGATCACCCTCGATGTAAAGATGATCGATAAGGTTCGCAAGTACTTCTGTATCTGTCTGACTGGTGAATACAATTCCCCTTCCTTCGAGATGCTTTTTCAGGCTTGCATAGTTTTCTATTATTCCATTGTGAACAACAACGAAATTACCTTTGTAGGATACCTGCGGATGGGCATTCAGCTCATTCGGCTCACCATGTGTTGCCCAGCGTGTATGACCCATTCCGGATGTACCGTCGAATCCTGAGTTTTCAGACATCTCCTCGAGATCCTTTACCCGTCCCTTACATTTGAATATTCTTGTTTCGCCATTCACTAGCGCCATGCCGGCGGAATCATATCCGCGGTATTCAAGACGTTTAAGTCCGTTGAGTATTATTTCCCGCACAGGGCGGTACCCTATATATCCTACGATTCCGCACATAACTTTTTCTTGTGTCAGTTATAACTTGTTTTAACTAACATGTAAATTCAAATTATGTTTGGTAATGCAGGATTATAGTTTAGCAAAAACGGAAGGACGTTTGCCCGGGTATTATATTGAAGAAAATAACTGTTTGCAATACCCGTGAATTTTCTTACTTTCTGTTTGTATTATTAACGGTACTATTTCTCCCGTAACTATTAGGGGAAAGTCTATCTCTTAACTGACTAAACCACCTCAGGAATCATTCGATGCCAAACAGATCCGGTATTATAAAATGACCTTCTATCTAATCCCATGTTACGGTATCCGGAGGTATTTGATATTCGGGAATATGAATATGGTCGTGATTCAGTTGAACAGAAATTTTCTTATGAGTAATACCATTTGGTTTATCGGTAATATTAAAACCTTCAAATCTGGTTTCATTCTCCAAATCTGTTATTCTATCATCAAATATTTCAGAAAGTTTTTTTGCACCTATTTCCGACAAGTGATCTGAATCGTAAAAATCCCCGGCAATAAATGCCGGATCACTTAACAGGTTTATGTAGATGCAATTGTCATATTTTACATCAAGTTTATTTATAATGTTAAAAGTAGTATTCAGCTGTTGGGCATTTAAAAACATGCGATAAGTTTCGTAGGCCGGCGGTGTAAACAAAATTACTTTTACATGCCTGTTTTTACACCAATTAATAATAGTATTTAATACCAGGATATTACCCTTAATAATTTCAGTGTACTTAATGGATTCAATATCTTTTCTTGTATGTCTTAAAGCAGTGGTTTTTCCTGTTTTTGTTAAATCCTGGGCGTTTTCTGATTTATAAGTTGTTCCCCAACCTAAACCTGAACTTATTGAATTCTTATTGCCCTTTATGTAGTACGAGACTAATCTTTTGAGATTTACATTAAATTTATTACTAAATACTTCCGTATGATCACAAAATTTCCGGGAGGTATTAATTCTATAGTATAATATATAATTTTTAATCAACCACTTATCAGGACCATCTTCCAATTTTCCAAAAAGTGTAAAATATGAAACTGGTAGAACTACATTTTTCAGATTCTTAAATCTATCCTCATATTTTTTTAAAATTTCATAATCGTAATTCAACGATTGAGAATTATAACTTGCGTTAAAAGTATTTTTTGAAAAATAGACCGGATCTAATCCATAAAAAGAATGAGAACTACCTAAAATTAAAGTTTCAATTTCCCCGGAATGAGCATCCAGATATTTTTTTTTGAATCTATAATCGTTAGGTATATATCTTAACAGAACTTCCATTACTATTGCAATGAGTAAAATGGGAAGGATTAATAATAAAGTTTTCAGAATAAATCTTTTCATTATTTAGAACTGAAAATAAATAAATTGTTGTTCTTCCCCTCCGAACCAGAATATTGCAATGATAATTGCATAATACATTGCATATCTCACTGGTTTAAACCATTTTAGTCCCAAGTTTGAGATTGCATATTGTCCTTCTCTCCCATTCCACTCAAATAAAACAAAAATGCCAATCAGAATTAATGTGGTGAATGCTCTGACCTTTCCGTCAAAATCTGGTATTGTGAAAAGTGAACCGGAGAAAATTTCAGAAATGTAGCTTAATGCATGTCCGATATCATTTGCCCTGAAAAATATCCAGGCAAAAAGAGTCAGTCCAAAAGTCAGTAACATTTTGGAAAGGTCTTTAATGTCTGGCAAAAATCTCCCATGAGCTACAACATCTAAATTCTTCCGGTTATTTTTCGTAAGCAGGAGTGGTAAAAAATAAATGCCATTCAATGCTCCCCATACAATGAATGTCCAGTTAGCACCATGCCAGAAGCCGCTTACAATAAAAATTATTAATGTATTCCTGATATTCATCCAGATACCACCATGGCTTCCGCCTAGCGGAATGTACAGGTAATCTCTGAACCAGGTAGAAAGTGAAATATGCCAGCGTCTCCAGAATTCAGCCATATCTCTTGAGAAATATGGAAAGTTGAAGTTTCTCATAATATTAAAACCAAAAAGACGGGAGGTACCTATTGCAATGTCAGAATAGCCTGAGAAGTCACAATAAATCTGAAAAGAGAAAAATAGTGCACCTAAAACCAATGTGCTGCCAGAATATTCTGCTGAGTTGTTAAAAATCAGATTTGCGAATGTGGCACAATTATCTGCAATGACTATTTTTTTGAATAATCCCCACAGTATCTGTCGCATCCCGTCAACGGCTTTGGAATAATCAAATGAGCGCTTTGTGTAAAATTGAGGTAATAAATTCGTAGCTCTTTCAATGGGGCCGGCTACCAGTTGAGGAAAAAAACTTACAAAAGCAGAAAAGGCAATGAAATCTTTGGTCGGGACAAGTTTTCGTTTATAAACATCAATCGAATAGCTCAATGTTTGAAAGGTATAAAAACTTATACCTACCGGCAGAATAACATTCAAAGAATTGGCACTTATTTCTCTTCCAAAGAATGAAAAAGCACCTACAAAGTTGTCAAGAAAGAAATTGTAATATTTAAAAAAACCTAAAAATCCAAGATTTACTGTGATACTGGTCCAGAGCAGGATTTTTCTTATTGTCTTGTTTTCTTGTTTTAAGAGTCCAATTCCGACCGAGTAGTCCACAATTGTACTGAAAAGGACTAAAAATAAGAACCTCCAATCCCACCATCCATAAAATAAGTAACTTGCCGCGACTATTAATAAGTTTTGCAGTTTCAGATTCCTATTCGCTACGAACCAATAAAGAATAAAAACTATTGGCAAAAAAACTGCAAAGTCGATAGAATTAAAAAGCATCTTTTAAGTTAGGTTCTATAAATCTCAAAATTCACAAGAGTCGTTTTGCAAATTATCGAACGCTTGAAAAAAACTAGGTCAGGTTACAATGGCTGATTCCACCAGATTAAATAAATGACTATACCAATATGATAACAAACACAAAGTTGTTTGGTTCATTAGAATTAAAAAAGGGCTCCCGCACCATGAGGGATACTCATATCAGTTTCCGGCTGTTTTTCCCACGTTTTTATGAATTTGAAGGAATAACTTTCGTTCCTTGACGTATTGGTTTTTCCGCCATAATAAGTATCACTTAATCCTGCTTTTGAGCAAATATGCTTTTGCAGTACATTATTATAAGGCTCTTTACGTACATCCTCGACAATGAATCCAAGCAAAACAAAGTTTGAATTAAGAGCCTTTTCAGTGAGTATTGTTAATAAAATAACATTAGTGTCCACTAAAAATATTTCTTCATCAACATAACTCTCTATTTATGAATAGATTGTATGATTTGAAATAGCGGCACGATTTCAATTAAAATATTTTGTTTTAGCGTACGATTAAAATTGTAATTTATTAATAATATGCATTTATTCATAGTTACATTATTTCATTGCGGTTAATCTCTGCAAACCTTGTGATCAGTAGCCCATGAGGGTTAAGAGGATAGTTCCGGCTAACAAAAATTATTAACCCGGTTTGTTTCAAAAGAATATCTGACTGTTTGATCATCCTGAATAATGGACAGGATCGCCTTAACCCGGAAAGAATAAGGCTCTTTATTCCCCTGTATCTCGATATTCTCAGGAAGGATCTCAATTGTTTGTTTTATACCATAGCTGGAAACCTTTGTATACCATCCGTCATTCTTGCGTTTTATGTAAAGCTGCTCTATTGAATTATCGCCAAACCACAAAGCTTTTTCAAGGCTTTTCTCTACATTAAAAGCATCATATTGATAAAAATATGTGTGAAATTTTTCAAGGTGGTCCTTGATCTCAACCTTTATATTCTCATCTCTTTGCATCCACTTCATTGGTATCACTTCACCGTCTGTATCGAGAACAAGCACTGTGTTTAGCTCCAGCAAAAGAAGTCCCAGCATTCTAAAAAGAGTATAAGGAGAAAAACCTTCTTCACCTTCGCTAAATACTTTTCCTGTTTTCGAAAAGCTTTTGAAAAAACTTTTCCAAAGGGAAAGAACTAATATAAAAGCTCCTATAGATTTTGAAACGACGACCAGGTAACCAAGATCCAGCTGGTTCTCATCGTGCTCCTTGAGAGAAAGGCGCTGAATGATTTCCTTGTAGCCTTTTTCGTTTTGCATGATGTACATAACCTGTGTATTATCGATCATTGCATTTGAAGCATCGTTTTTAGGAAGCTGGCTGGGAGATTGAAGCACGATGCCAATTGCCGCTTCCTGTTTTCTGGCCGCCTGGTAGAAGTACTCTGCAGATGAAAGCACTGATGGAAATTTTAACATCTTAGCAAATTCATCAAAGAAGATCACCCCCTTCGAGCTTCGATCTTTCCAGATGACTTTTTGAACCGCTTCGCTGATCATGTGAAGCATGATGGTAAGCAGTACATGATTATCTTTAATCTCGTCAAGTTCAAATACGATGAATTTCTTTCCCTCGATCTTGTAACTATCATCAGTTTTTGCCTCAAATAAAAACGAGTAAATACCCTTTCCGATAAACTCTGAGGTAATATGTAGAAAGTCATCTATATCAAAGAATTTTGAATTAAGATCCAGGACTTTCATTATATCACCTTTATTACTATCTATGAACTGGTAGAACTGCGGAAAACTGTGATCTTTTTCAATAGATTTATAATACAGAGTTATAACCTTCCGAAGACTCACGGCTTCATCTTCTTCCGGGAGCCGGTCCCTTTTCCAAAGCTTGAAAACGAACGTTGAAAGCTCGTTTATTTTTGTAGCTGAAATGTTTTCAGCTGTTTCAACAAAAAAAGGGTTTAGGCCAATACCAACTCCATCCTGGTACTTGATGTAAACAGTATCGTCGGGGTATAGTAATGAAAGCTT
>JBBQJD010000018.1:0-45256 GCA_038325595.1 Bacteroidales bacterium
CGGTCTTTGATTGTTAATGGTCGGGGTGAGAAGACTCGAACTTCCGGCCCCTACGTCCCGAACGTAGTACGCTACCAACTGCGCCACACCCCGAAATGATTTTATCTAAAAAGAACGTAGTATGCTACCTCCCGTTAGCCATCGGGACGGGGTTCGCCACACCCCGCAATATTCGCCGCTACCCTCCCGGGCTTTCAGAAGGTTGGCTGACAAAAGTAATAAATATTACTTACAAGTTATTACTCCTTACGGTCGAACAGCATTTCTTCAAGGCTGTAAAGGCTGTAAAGGCCGTAATGGCAGTTTTTCCCATTAGAGCCTCTAACCCCTCTAAAGCCTTATCTTCCACGTTTGATCACAGCCAGATATAAATCCTCGACCTTCTTCCTTGCCCATGGGGTTTTTCGTAAAAACTTAAGAGTCGATTGGACACTCGGATTATTTGCAAGACAGTTTATCCTGATGTGTGTGCTTAATTGCTCCCAACCATAATAGTCAACGAGGAAATTAATTATGAATTCAAGGGTCTTTCCGTGTAACGGATCATTTGATTCGCTCATTCTTTTGTATGCTTAAAGGCTATAGAGCTGTAAAGGCCGTAATGGCAGCAGAGCTTTTTTCCGTTAATGCCTCTAAAGCCTCTAACCCCTCTAAAGCCTTATCTCAGAATCTCCTTCACCCTTATACCCAACTCTTTTTCAATTTTCTGTAATACTTCAACTTCCCTGGGTGTTACCATGCTGAGTGAAAATCCCTTATTGCCGGCCCTTCCTGTCCGACCGCTCCTATGGGTGTAAAAATCTGACTTTTCAGGCAGCTGATAATGCACAACAAAAGCAAGTTCCTTTACATCCAGGCCTCTTGCGGCAAGATCAGTGGCAACAAGAATCTGCAGTTTACCGTTTTTAAATGCCCTCATAACTTTATCGCGGTCTTTCTGAAACATATCACCCTCAAGCGCATCGGCATTTACCTTTTTAGCCTGCAACCTCTTAACAACACTCTGCGCTTCAGCTTTTGTTCTGCAAAAAACAAGTCCTCTTTCAGCTCCCTGGGCCCTTAAGAAATTAAAAAGAACCTCAGGCTTTTCAATACGTGAACAAACAAGATATTTGTGCTCAATATCGTTGTTTACGATATTATCTTTGTTCACCTCAATTTTCATTGCCTGAGGAGACATATAACTCGTAATTATCTTTTTTATTTCCAGGGGCATAGTAGCAGAAAACAGCCAGGTATGACGTTTCCCTGCAGTAAATTTGAGAATGGTATCGAGCTCTTTCTTGAACCCCATGCTGAGCATTTCATCGGCTTCATCAAGTACAAGTGTCCTTATCGATGACAGATCAATAGCTTTGCGTTCCAGCAAATCGACAAGGCGTCCGGGAGTGGCCACAACAATATGGGTCGGTCTTCTTAGTGACCTGACCTGCTCATCGATATTCGCACCTCCGTAAACCGATTCGATGAAAATTTTCTTTGTCGTATATTTTGAGTATTTGAACAGTTGCTTTGCAATCTGTTGTCCAAGTTCCCGTGTAGGCGACAGAATTAAAGCCTGCACTATTGGCTTATCAGGATTTATTGCCTGAAGAATAGGTAATCCGTAAGCAGCTGTTTTCCCGGTTCCGGTTTGAGCCTGGCCAATAAAATCGGTCCCTTTTTCAATTAAAAAAGGAATAGCCTTTTCCTGTATTTCGGTAGGAATAATTATATTCATTTCTTCCAGTGCTTTGATAAGAGCCTTGGAAATTCCTAATTCACTGAACGTTTTCAAAATTTTACTATTAAATGGGCTGCAAAGATAGACTAAAATCCTGTCATATCTCAGGAGTGGCCGGAAACGGCCTGAGAAGACAAGCCCGCCAGACAGGATACGTGCAGAACAACCTTAATAGTATCTTCCTGATTATTTTCTTAGTAACTGTAGATGGTTACGTTTTCAACAACCCGGGATATTGCTCCGCTTTCGGACGGACTATCGGGATTCAGTCCAAGGTTAATTGATTTGAATAGGCCAAGAAGTTGCCCGGGCAAAACATAACAAACCGTAAGCAACTCTTCATCTATAGGAATGCCTGAATCTGAAAGACTTATCATCATATCCAGGTCAATATCCTTTATAGGATTTTCAGAAATTCCTATGGTGTAAAGAGCTTTCTTGCCTTTCTTCATAGATAACACCAGGTCTCTTTCATATAACTGAACATAGGGGTTATTTGAAAAAATGAAAACCATAAGTGTGTTTTCGTTTGTGACTGCTTTAGGACCGTGACGGAAGCCAAGATAAGAATCATTTTTACATATGACGATGCCGTCAGTTAATTCCTGAAGCTTCAATTGTGATTCAGTTGCTGTACCAAAGAATGGTCCTGATCCAAGAAAAACTACTCTGTTGAAAGGAAGTGAAGCGATTTCTTTAAGTTTTGATGAATATACATCAAGAATTTTTCTCCCGTAATGATGAATAATTTTTATCTGATGAGCGAGTTTATCAATCTCATTCAGTCTGGCAACAAGAAATCCGGATAATAACATACCGGTATAACTGCCTGTCATGGCAAGACCTTTATCATTTGCACAGGGAGGCAGAATAATTAAGAACTTTGTTGATTCTGTCTTGTGCATTGCAAGATGACCCGTTTCATCACATGTTATTATCAGATGGAAGCATCTTTTGCATAATTTATCTGCAAGATTAACAACTGCAATGCTCTCAGGACTATTACCTGAGCGGGCAAATGAAACGAGCATTATTGACTCATGTCCGAAAAAGTATTCACCCGGATGAGAAACCAGATCAGTTGTGGCTACTGCATCTGTATGAATTTTAAGAGATCTGTTGAAAGTACCATGGAGTGAAAGCCCTATGAAAGCACTTGTCCCTGCACCTGTGAGTATTATCTTATTAACCTGCGGTAGTGTTTCACTCAGAAATGAGGATATTCGACTTCTATCACCAAGAATCTGCTTATAAATATCCAGCCATAATTCAGGCTGTGCATCAATTTCACCAGCAGTATACTCAGAGCCAGGCAGTTCTGAAAGATCACTCAAAAGATTCATATTATAATTTTAGGTTTACTTTCATAAAGATAATACTCTTGTTGATATAATAAGTTTAATTAACCAATATTAACATTTTTAAAAGCTATTGAAAGCTCAACTTATCAAGACCTATATTATATGCTCTCCTTATCTTTCGATATATAACTATTTACATTAATGAAATAAATTATAAAAAAAAGAAGTTTCATTACATGTTAAAAAAGACTAAATTATTTATTTTTCATTGTTTATTTTAAAATTAAAAGTTATGTTTGTTTTTCGTTAATTATTTAACAACAAAAAGTATTTAAAAATAATATGCCCCTGAAAAAATCTTTGTTTATAGGATATCCATATTAAAAAGAATTGATTTCTTGTCTGCAAAGTTGATTTGTCAAATGTTTTAGAGGCAAATTAAGCATAACGTTCTTAGATGATTCAAATACACCTCGAAACGCATTACGGATCCTGAAAAATAATAAGAGATGAAAAATAAAAGTGATATAGGCTTTAAAAATGCATAATATGGGTATGAATTATCTGTTTATCAATTTATTCTTGGTTGTGTTAGGGTTAGTGGTTAATTGCAGAAAGCGGTTCTCCTTACGGGGAGGACTGCTTTTTTATTGAAATGGGAAAGTTGATAATAATACAGTTGAACCGTGATATTTAAGGAAAATAGTACCGTGATTTTTAAGGAAAATAGTTTTGTAATATAACTCAAAGAACACAACTCAAAGAAATCTTAATTCAAAAACCAGCCGCGCCTATGAAAAAACTTTTAAAGTCAAATACAGGAAGATAAAGTAACTGCCTTCCTCGATCTTAACTAAGTTACTATTAAACCCAATAACCTAAATTAATAATATTCATAGTTATGAAACTAAAAATTGCATTTTGGGTACATTCTTACCCTGGACTTAAAAAACTCCAAAAGGAATTTCAAATAGCCATTCTTATAATAATAACAAGCATTTCAAGCATTTCAGCTGACCCGGGTGAGCGCGCGACAGCAAATAACAATGATCAGCAAGCTACCATAACAGGAACTATTACCGACAGTCAGACGGGCGATGCAATGCCAGGTGTCAATATACTCGTAAAGGGAACAAATCTTGGCGCTATCTCTGACGTTGACGGTAAATACAGCCTGTCAGTACCTAACCTTAATGAAACTCTCGTTTTTTCATTTATCGGTTATGTTTCACAGGAGACACCTCTTGCCGGCCGATCAGTAGTTAACATTCTACTCAGCGGGGACCTGACAAACCTCGATGAGGTCATTGTGGTTGGCTACACTTCAAAACAAAAATCACAGATTTCAAGTTCAATTGCAGTAGTGACTCCTGACAGGCTCAGAGCTGTGACATCAAATAACATAACAAACATGTTACAGGGTCAGGCTGCCGGCGTAGTAGTATCATCCTCTTCAGGTGATCCAAACGCAAGCACTGCTGTAATAATCAGAGGATCAAGCTCTATCAATGCAGGTTCATCACCTTTATACGTTGTTGACGGAATTATTGGCGGAACTGCAAAACCTCAGGATGTTGAATCTGTCACTATACTGAAAGATGCAGCTGCCACAGGTTTATATGGTTCAAGGGCTGCAAACGGCGTAATTATCATAACAACAAAATCAGGCAGATCGGGGAAAACCCAGGTAAATGTAAATGCCACTGTTGGTGCCAGCACACCATCATTCGGAGATTTCAGGGTAATGAATGCCCAGGAAGCTTACGATTATCAGAAATCATTCCTGCCCGAAGCTTTCTTTGCTGCAAATCGTCCAATCAGTCTTCTCGAACATGATACTGACTGGAGATCCCTTAATTACAGAACAGGTATTACTCAGAGCTACGGAGCTGACGTATCCGGGGGTAATGACAAAACCCAGTTCTATGTTGCAGGGAATTATTATAATGAGCAGGGAACTGTTTATCATACCAACAGGGAAGAATATAACTTCAGGGCCAATCTTTCACACAGGATCACAGATAAATTAAAAGTAACCGTAAAATTTAATGTTAACTCTTTATGGACAGAAACTGAAGCATCGGGAAATTATGGATCACTTCGCGGTTCCACAGGGAATATGCCTTGGGATTATCCTTATAACGATGATGGCACAGTAAGAAAAGGCACAGAGGTTGGATGGATCGGACGTGAAAATGACAACTTCCTTCACGGATGGCAATACAATAGTGATTTTTCAAATGGAAAAGGTGTCGATGGTGACCTTAATTTTGATTATTACATCCTGAAAAATTTAACATTTTCAACTTACAACCGTGCAAGTTTTTCAAACAGCAAGCGTGAAAGGTATTACGATGTAATGGCAAAAGCCGGGAAAGGAATGGGCGAATTATGGAACTGGTTCAATGACAACAATTCTGTAATTACATCCAACAGATTAAAGCATGATATAGTATTCGGAAAGAATTCTATTACTTCGATAGCAGTTTTTGAAGCTGAAAGAAACTTCAGCAGTAACAATAATCTTTACGGAAATGGCATTGCATCAGGGTTACACGTAATGGAGGCTGCTGCTACTGTTATGAAAGCCGATGGAATTAGTCCTGGTAATATAGGGGAGAATGCCTTTTATAAAGGACTGGTTCAGGTTGATTATAATTATGACAACAGATATTTTCTTATTGGTTCATTCATAAATGAAGCATCTTCACGGTTTGGAGAAAATAACCGTTCTGCAAATTTCTTCACACTCGGAAGTTCCTGGATCATTAGTAATGAGGATTTTATGAAGACTATGCCCATTTTCAGTCAGTTAAAACTAAGGGCAAGTTACGGATCAACAGGTAATGCTAATATCGAAAACTATCAGGCGATGGGCTTATACAGTTTTTCATCACAGTATAATGGTATTCCAGGCTCGACACCTTCACAGTTAGCCAATCCTAATCTTACCTGGGAAAAAGCAAAAACAACAGACTTTGGAATTGATATCGGTCTATGGAACAGGATCACTCTTAATTTTGACTGGTATGATAAAACCACAGATGGCCTTCTGCTTAATGTAGAAAAACCGTATACCAGCGGTTATGCTTCATTTATGGATAATGTTGGTTCTGTAAGAAACAGAGGCGTTGAATTCGCTTTAACTACCCAGAATTTTGTAGGTCAGTTTAAATGGGAAACCGGATTTAACATTTCTTTCAATAAGAATAAAATATTAAAACTTGCAGGTGGTAAAGATATTACCAGCGGTAATTTCAGATTCAGAGAAGGTGAAGAACTTTATACATATTGGTTCCAGAAATGGGCAGGTGTAGATCCTGCAAACGGTGATCCTTTATGGGAAGTTATCACCAAGGATGCAGACGGAGTTGAGACAATTACTACAACTAATGCTTATGCAACTGCTACAATGCAATTAACCGGAAGTGCACTTCCTGATTTTACCGGTGGCTTTACAAATAATTTCAGCTATAAACGTTTTTACCTGAATACATTCGCCAATTTTACATACGGCAACCTTGTTATCAACGCACTTGACAGTGATGGTGCTTATGAAACTAACAACGAAAGGGTTCTGACTTCAGGTGAATCACGTTGGGCTAATCCGGGTGATATTGCAACACATCCCAAGCCAATCCTGGGTGGTAATCACAATTCGAACAAGCCTTCATCCCGATTTCTGGAAGATGGAAGTTATCTTCGTATGAGAAATATTACTCTGGGTTATGATATACCGGAGAACATTCTTCAGTCATTTCATATGGCTGCAGTAAGAGTATATGTCAGTGGCGATAACATGTTTACTTTCACCAAATTCAAAGGAATGGATCCTGAAGTGGTTGTAAGTCCCGGAGCCGGAACCATTGGTGCATCAGGTGACTGGTACAAGTATCCCATCAGTAAAAAGTTACTCTTTGGTATCAATATTAGATTTTAATCATGCTAAATATGAAAATTATGAAAATATTACATTATTTAATAGTCGCAGCATTGCTCATAGGGGTAAATGCCTGTGAACTGGATTATGAACCATACTCCGGTAAAACGGATAAAACTGCACTCCTGACTGTAGCTGATTTGAAGACAGCCACGGTTGGCTCATATTCATGGCTTAAAACTTCAAACTATGCCAGGGAATTATTCTGGTTATCAATTTATCCATCCGATGATGTGGCATTGAGCGGTACAACATCAAATCCATTGTACAATGCCTATACTTATAAACATTTCCCATCTATGGCAAATACCACTAACTTCTGGTTTGATGCTTACCGGGGGATATATTCAGCTAACAGGGTGATTGAAGCCATCAAGGATGGTACTTCAGCTGAACTAGACCAGCTAAAAGGTGAAAACCTTTATCTCAGGGTATTATCTCATTTTTTCTTGGTACGATTCTTCGGACGTCCTTATTCCCAGGGAGCTGGTGAAAATCCAGGTATCCCATATATGGACGACACATCTGTTGAACTTCCTTCCAGGAACACAGTGAAAGAAGTTTACGATTTTATGATCAGGGATTTACTTAAAGGCGCTGAGTTGATGACAGTAGGTAAGAATTCATGCTATGCATCAAAAGAAACCTGCTATGCTTTATTAAGCCGTATTTACTTGTATATGGAAGACAATGCCAATGCAATTATATATGCAAATATGGTAATTGATTCCGATCGCTATTCTCTTGTAGCAACAGAGAACCTCCTTAGCTATTTTACTCTTGTTCCTGAAAGCAATACTGAAACTATTTTCGCTCTTCGTCATGTTGCTTCCGATAACCGTTTTAAATCAGCTATTGGGAACCAATTTTATAATGACACCATTTCCTGGGCTACCGGTTACGGTGAAACATATGCATCACAACAACTGGTAAATTTCTACTATCAGTTCCCTAATGATATCCGCAGATTGTTTATTCAGCCTATTCGTAATAAAACAGTACCTGCTCCATGGCCAATGCTGACACGTAACGGAGTTCCGAAATATTATTTCAAAAAGTATAATTATCAGGAAGGTATAACAAACCTGAGTTCACCTGTAATTTTGCGTCTTGCTGAAATGTACCTTAACAGGGCTGAAGCAAATGCAAAACTTGAAAATGACCAGCTCGCTATTGACGATGTTAATCTTCTTCGGACAAGGGCCGGCTTAACGGGAACCGAGCTTTATACAGTTGCAGACCTCAAAGGCAGGGCAAGCATCCTGGACGTTGTTCTTGAGGAACGTCAGCTGGAACTTGCATTTGAAGGCCATCGCCAGTTCGACCTGTTCAGAAATAACAAACCTCTTATCAGGGCATATATCGGATACCATGGTGCTGATAATGACCATTTTAACCACAGGGTCGAACCTACGGACCCACGAGTTATCTATTTTATACCTGAAAGAGAAACTAACGTAAATCCTAACCTGGTTCAGAACGACTAATAAAAAGATTTATGAAAATAAATAGAAGAAAATTCGTAAAGAATACTGCACTGGCCGGTCTGGGAACTGCATCACTTACTGCAGTTGGTGCAACCACCAGCATGCCCTCGGAAGATACTCAGAAGAAAAAACCGGTTCCATCTGCAAACGGAAGGATCAGAATGGGATTTATAGGAGTTGGCAACAGGGGTGGTTCACATGTCAGAACAACTCTAAGGATAGGAAAAGCTGACATAGTAGCCATTTGTGATGTTTCTGAGAAATCAATTGCAAAGGCAAAAAAATCCATAGCCGATGCAAATGCTCCGGAACCAAAAATTTACACCGGCAGTGAAACCGCTTATCTTGAAATGCTGGCAAAAGAACATCTTGATGCTGTTATTATTGCAACACCATGGGAATGGCATGCAAGAATGGCAATTGCTTCAATGAAAGCCGGAGCTTATACAGGAATTGAGGTACCTGCGTGTACTACTCTGGATGAAGCCTGGGATCTGGTAAATACACACGAGCAGACTGGCGTTGAACTGATGTTTATGGAAAATGCATGTTACAGCCGTGAGTCTCTTGCTCTTCTCAATATGGTTCGTCAGGATCTTTTTGGAGAGCTGCTTCATTGCCGTTGCGGCTACCTTCACGACCTCAGAGGAGTTAAATTCAATGATGGAGTTGAGTATAACTACAAACCAGGCAACCCGTTGAAATTCGGACATGAAGCGTTTGCTGAAGCTCAATGGAGAGGATTGCATTCCATACGTCGCAACGGAGATCTTTATCCGACCCATGGCATCGGACCCATTTCAATGATGCTCGATGTACATAACGGGAATCGGTTTACATCAATATCTTCTTTTGCAACAAAAGCCCGTGGACTTGCCAAATATGTGGAAGATTATGGAGGTGCAAACCATCCTTTGGCAAAAACTAAATGGAATTGCGGTGACATAGTTACATCGACAATAAATTGTGCAAACGGAGAAACAGTGCTGGTTACACACAACTGCAACAGTCCGCGTCCAAAGCAGAGCGACTGGCTGGTACAGGGAACAAAGGGATTATCAGCAGGTGACTGGAAATCAATCTATATCGAAGACAGGTCGCCTGAGCCACATAAATGGGAAGACCAGGAGCCATATATCGCTGAATACAACCATAAATTCTGGCGGGCTACCGGTGGGGATACAGAAAAACTTACACATGGTGGTACCGATTATATGCTTTTACTCGATTTCTTCGATTCTGTAGTAAATAAAAAACCTGCTGTTCATGATGCTTATGCCGCTGCAGCATGGAGCGCTATTGCAGAGCTCTCGGAGATGTCAATCGCAAAAGGAAATGCACCTGTCGATTTTCCTGATTTTACCCGTGGAAAGTGGATTAAATACAAAGAAGACAGACTGTTCGCACCTGATGAAAAATTTATGCCGGTTGCCAGTCGATATCTGAAATATTGATCAGCGATTATAATTACAGATATAAAAAATAATCCGGAGATGATTTCTCCGGGTTATTATCATTTTTTATAACATAACCGCTTAGACAGAAAACATTCAAATTCCTTTAAAATATGAAAAAAATAACTTCAAAATATTCATTCCTTCTGTTCTTTTTGTTCCCGGCATTACTGAATGCTCAGACAGGTGACCTCAAGCTTCTTGACTGGCAACCAAAAAGTATGATGGTAGTTAAGGAGACAAGAGTAACTAAACCAAAATATCCGGTAATTGACATACATAATCATCTGAGAGATTTGTCAAAAACAGAACATTATCTGGCTGAAATGGACAAAGCAGGTGTATGGATGTGTGTAGGCCTGGATGGCCGTTCTGCAGGTGATTTTTATAAGGAACATCTTAAAGTATCACAGAGTGTTTCAAAAGACAGGTTTCTGATCTTCTTCGCACCCGACTTCAGTAAGATTGATGAACCGGGTTTTGGTGTTAAAGAGGCTGCAAAACTTGCTGAGGCTGCAAAAATGGGAATAAAAGGATTAAAAATATTTAAAACATTAGGTCTCGAACTAAAGGATAAAACAGGAAAACTCGTTCCTGTCGATGATCCCCGTATAGATCCAATATGGGCAAAGTGCGGAGAACTTGGAATACCGGTGGTGATACATGTATCTGATCCCAAAGCTTTTTTCACTCCGATTGATAAATATAATGAGCGTTATGATGAACTTGGAGCTCATCCCGCCTGGTCTTTCACGGGAGAACAGTTTATTTATTCGAAGGAAGAAATTCTTGCACAGCGTAACCGGGTTATTGCCAGGCATCCAAACACGATTTTCATAGGTGCACATATGGGGAATCTGCCTGAAGAACTTGGCAAAGTATCGATGTGGCTTGAGCAGTATCCTAATTTTTATATCGATGTAGATGCAAGAATAAGTGAACTTGGCAGACAGCCCTATACAGCAAGGAAATTTATGATCCAGTACCAGGACAGGATAATGTTCGGAACTGACACCCCGCCTGATGCTGAGGCTTACTTCACCTATTACCGGTTCCTCGAAACAGACGATGAATATATCGATCCTTCAGGAGGTCATCATCTCCAGGGACGGTGGATGATATATGGTCTTTACCTGCCTGATGAGGTGCTGGAAAAGATATATAATAAAAATGCCCTGAAGATATTCGGGATGAATAAAGTAGCAAAATAGAACTTAACTAAATATTAATATTATGAACAGGAAGTACGATCGCAGAAGTTTTATTGGACTGACCGGCGGTAATGCCGGAGCTGCTGCCCTTTCCGGTATGGGTTTTCCAAAAGAAGCACCGTCAAAAAGTACCGCCGGCGACAAACCAATACGACTTGGATTTATTGGCATTGGTGGCCGTGGATCTTATCATCTTAATGCTGCCCTTGGTATTGAGGGAGTGGAGGTGCCTGCCATATGTGAACTTAAACCGGTTCGCCTGCACCAGGCCAAAAGATGGGTTGAAGCAGCAGGTATGCCTACCCCGAGAATGTACGACCGCGGACCTGAAGATTACAAAAGATTATGCCAGGAGGAAGACCTGGATGCTATAATCTGCTGTACACCATGGGAATACCATACTCCGGTTTGTCTCTCGGCAATGAGAAATAATAAGCATGCAGTATCTGAAGTACCTATTGTAATAACACTCGAGGAAGCATGGGAACTTGTTGAGACATATGAGAGTACAGGAAAATGGGCTACAATAGGTCTTGAAGGCCTTGGCGATCTGGCCATCCTGAACATGATTCAAAAAGGACTCTTCGGAGAGATTGTTCATGCAGAAAACGGATACGTTCACGACCTGCGTCTTGTTAAGTTCGATCCCGACGAAGAGCCATGGCGTTTGCAGCATTCGCTCGACCGCAACGGGAACCTTTATCCCGACCATCCGATGGCAAAAATACTTCCTGCCTGCGATATTAATCATGGCGACAGGTTCGATTACCTGGTGTCAATGAGCTCAAACTCAGTTATGCTCAATGATTATGCCGCATTGAACTATGGCAAGGATTCATTATATGCTAAAGCAAAAGTTGCACTCGGAGATTATAATGCAACTCTTATTCATACTGTCAATGGTAAAATGATAACCCTCAATCACGATACAAGTACCCCTCATCCAAGGGAAGATTTCAGATTACAGGGAACAAAAGGTATTTATCTTGCCGATGGCCCTTCAAGACGAATTTATCTTGAGGGTTTAAGCCCTGTGGAACATGAATGGGAACCAGCTCAGAAATATCTGGATGAGAACAAACCATCCATTGTTGCCAACTATAATCCTCCTCCGCGAAAAGGCGGAAAGATTGAAGGACATGGCGGCGGAGGCTCAGTAACCCCATTCGTATGGGACAGGCTGATCAAGGCACTTCGTGAGAATAAACTCCCCGACTGGGATGTATATGATTCTGTCACCAGCAGCGCCATATCTCCTGTAACAGAACTTTCGGTTGCCAACAGATGCAAGCCGGTTGATTTCCCTGATTTTACAAAAGGAAAGTGGAAAACACGTCCACGGATTAATTTAGTATAATACTTATATTCAAGAAATTAAAAGAAAAGACAATGAGTAAAATATATTATAACCGGAGAAAATTTGTGAAGCTTTCCTCTGCTGCAGTTGGTGGAGCAGCTATATTATCTAATTTCCCTGGAGCTGTCTCGGCTATGAATCCTCAAAGCGGAAAAACAATCAGGCTTGGGTTTATCGGTATCGGGGGACGCGGATCCTATCATCTTAATGCCGCTCTTGGAATGGAGGGTGTTGAAGTACCTGCCATATGTGAAGTTATTCCAAAACGGCTGCAGCAGGCGAAGAAATGGATTGAGGAATCAGGAAGGCCTACTCCGAAGTTATACAGCAAAGGGGTAACTGATTTTAAAAGGCTGTGCGAAACAGAACAGCTCGATGCAGTTATCTGCTGTACATCATGGGAATGGCATACGCCTGTTTGTCTTGCTGCCATGAATAACGGTAAACATGCTGTATCAGAAGTGCCAATATCAGTTACACTCGATGAAGCCTGGCAGCTTGTTGAGACATATGAAAGTACAGGCAAATGGGCAAGCCTTGGTTTACAGGGATTCAGAGACCTGGCATTACTCAACATGATCCGTCAGGGGATGCTTGGCGATATTGTTCATGCTGAAACAGGTTACATACATGATCTCAGGCTTGTTAAATTCGATCCCGAGCGCGAACCATGGAGACTACAGCATTCAATTGACCGCAACGGAAATCTTTATCCCGATCATCCGATGAGCAGGATGCTTCCGATGTTTGACATTAATCATGGTGATAAGATTGACTTCCTGGTGTCAATGAGTTCAAAAGGAGGTATGCTTAACGATTATGCCGCGATATACTATAAGAATAAGAACCATCCGCTGACAAAAAAGAAGATTGCACTGGGTAATTACAATGCATCTCTGATACGCACGGTAGGAGGAAAGATGATAACCCTCATTCATGATACCAGCACTCCGCACCCACGCGAAAATTTCCGTGTCCAGGGTACAAAAGGTGTTTATCTTGGCGATACAGCATCCAAGAGAATTTATATTGAAGGACTTAGTCCCGAGGAACACCAGTGGGAGCTGGCAGATGAATACTTAAAAAAATATGAGCATCCGATAGTTAAAAACTACAAACCTGCACCAAGAAAAACAGGAGCAATCGTAGGACATGGCGGCGGAGAAACCACAACACCAATATTCTGGCATCGTCTTATACAGTCACTGCGTGAAAACAAAATGCCCGACTGGGATGTGTATGATTCAGTGACGAGCGCTGCTATATCAGCCATTACTGAAGAATCAGTTGCTAACAAGAGCAAGGCAGTTGATTTTCCTGATTTCACCAAAGGAAAATGGAAAACAAATGCGCAGATAAATTTAGTGTAAGACTATTTTATAACTTTTATAAAACAATAATCCGGGAAGATTTCCCGGATTATTGTTTTATCCATCAATACATCATGTGCATTTTCTCCTTGTTCCTCCAGCCTGACTGGTTTTCATATTCAACAAAAAAAATTTTCAGATCTGCCTGATTTTCATACTCAACAAAAAAGATCTTCTTTCTTGCCTGATTTTCAAACCGGGTAAAGAACCATTTACCATTATTTTCACCGGCCTGATTTTCATATTTTACTTTGTATACTTTTAAATCTGCCTGGTTTTCAAACTTCACTACAAAGATTTTAACATCTGCCTGATTTTCGTATTTTACAGAAAATACTTTCTGTGCAGATGCCAGATTAAACAGTGAAAGCAGGATAAGAGATGCCGTAACTTTGATCATAATAACCCTTTGAGAAAAAAATAATATGAAAGTTACATGATTTACACATCAAAAATTTCAATTTCTGCAAATTTTCTTTAACTGCTATCCTTAACCTGTTCTGATTCTATTAAATTATTTAACTTAACAGCTCATTTTTAAGTTATCTGCTATGGCAAATACATCAAAAATCAGAAATCTCGTTACCGTTTTACTGACCATCCTGTTGATTAATGGTTTTGCCGGATGTTCCCGGAAAAGCACGAAATATAATCAGGGCACTGATACTGAGATTGCTGTTTCAACAGTAAATGCCTCAACTATAAAGAAATACGAAAAGTTTGAAATTACGATAAACCTGAAAAATGCAGAGATTAAAAATCCATACGATCCGGCTGATATAGATTTATATGCCATGTTCAAGTCTCCCTCAGGTAAAGAAATTAAAATCGATGGCTTTTTTGATGGTTACAAGGGTACAAACAAATGGAAGATCCGCTTCTCACCAAATGAAACCGGCCGATATGAATACCGCCTTTTTTTAAAAGATGGCAGTGAAACAGCTGAATCGCAGGCTGATACATTTACTGCCGTTGAATCTGAACATCACGGATGGATAAAACCTTCTGAAACTAATCCTCATTATTTTACTCATGATGACGGGACTTCATATTATGCAGTAGGGGTCTACGCGCCCTGGGGCCACAACGAAAAAATGTTTAAAACTTATGCCGACCATGATGCCAACATGCTTGCAATATGGGACATCAGCTATGGTGGTTTCGTGAATGGTACCGGAATCATTGAAAATGAACTTGGTCGATATAACCAGGAAAAACTCGGACGAATAGATTCGATGATGACCATTCTTGAAAAAGATGATATTCAAGTGATGTTCGCTATCTGGCCGCACGATCTGTTCTCAAAAACTGTTTGGGCAGCACAGTGGGAACAGAATCCATACAGCAAGATTACTGATGTTGAGGATGTATACAGCGATTCTCTCGTGTGGGAATACCAGAAGATGAAATACCGTTACATGATTGCACGATTTGCACACAGCCGCTGCTGGGGAATATGGGAATTGATAAATGAGATGAATGGCACTGATGGCTGGGCTAAAGGCCGTCACAGGGAGGCATACGACTGGGTTGCAAAATGCGTTAAGTATTTCAAAGAAAATGATCCCTATCAACATCCGGTAACCGCATCATTCAGCGGTGGTTTTGAAGAATACCGCGAGGAGTTGTACGAGCTTACCGACATTCCTAACCTTCACCTGTATCCGGCACAGGGCTGGAAATTAAAATATCCCGGTGACACACTGCGAAGCGACATGTACAATTTTGCATTTGCAAGCAAACGCTTCTGGGACAGATTTGAAAAACCTGCTATCTTCGGTGAAGCCGGTGCCGATCTGACTTATTATAGGCCTCAGAGCAAAGAATATCACATCTCCTATCACAACCAGATCTGGGCATCCCTTACAAATGGGTTGGCAGGAATACCTGTCTGGTGGGATTTTCCAATTCTTAATGAACAGGACTGGCAGCAGCTGAAACACCTTTCCGCTTTTGTTATAGACATTAATTTTGCTAACCTTCCATATAAACCTTCTCAGCCAATTGCAGAAGGTGCAGATATTTTTGTCATGGATGCAGGAGATAAAGCGTTCGGCTGGGCAAGAACTTTTTCGAATAATGCATCTGCCGGAACAAAATTAATGATCCCAAAAGAGGGAAGAAACACATTTGCAATTATATGGTTCGATACATGGACAGGCAATACTGTAAAAACAGAAGAACTAAAATCTGCTGGTGGAAAACTGGAGCTGATTGTACCCGAATCAGCAGGTAAAAATCCTGATATAGCATTTAAAATCAATAAGTTATAATTAGTAAAAATTTTATAGCTCCACAGTAATGGCAGATTCAAACCGTATTTATTCAATCGATATCATGAGGGGGCTGACCCTCGTCCTGATGCTGTTCGTAAATGATCTGTATATGCCGGGTGTGCCTTCCTGGCTTGGACATGCAAAAGCCGATTTCGATGGTATGGGACTCGCCGACTGGGTTTTCCCAGGCTTTCTGTTCATGGTCGGAATGGCTATTCCATTTTCAATCGGAAACAGAATTTCGAAGGGAGAAAATACCTATTCAATATCAAGGCACATATTCATCAGAACTATCAGCCTTCTTATAATAGGTGTACTCATGCTAAATACCGGGCGGGTCAATCCCGAACTTTCAGGCATGAGTAGAGATCTGTGGGCAATTCTGATGTATACAGGTGTCTTCTTTATTTGGAATAATTACAGGGAGACAGATAGTAATTTCTTTACAATTACAGGGCTAAGGCTGTTTGGAATGGCACTTATTGCATTTCTTATCTTTAAATTCAGATCAGGACAACCAGCAAATGAGGGTTCCTTAATAATAGGCTGGTGGGGTATTCTTGGATTAATCGGATGGGGATATCTGGTTGCCGCTTTCCTTTATCTTTGGGTCCGTAACAGTATTCAGTATACAGGGCTGGCAGCTCTGTTTTTCCTTATATTGAATATCCTTGCTAAGCTTAATCTGCTCGATTTTCTTGATCCTGTAAAACCAATCCTTGGGGTTATTATTGAAGGAAATGTACCATTAATTGTCATCTCGGGTCTTCTTGCAACACTGCTGCTGAAAAAACTATCGAAAGAAGATTCATCAAGAGCAATTCTTATAATTGTAGTTCTCGGCATTTTAACTCTCATTGCGGGTTTTATCCTCCGTAACTGGTTCATTATCTCCAAGATACAGGCAACTCCGAGCTGGGGACTCATCTGTAATGGTATCAGTATGATCCTGTTCGCTTTGCTTTACTGGATCATCGATGTTAAGAACCAAAGAGGATGGACATTCTTTCTGAAGCCTGCAGGTGAAAACTCACTTACCACTTACCTGGCTCCCGATATTATATATCACTTAATCTGGGCTACCGGAATACCAATACTTATCTATAAGCATTCAGGTGTCCCGCTGATAGTTATAGCAGGGTCTATAGCATGGGCTCTTGCAATGGTCGGGTTGACAGCGTTACTGGTGAAGGTGGGTATTAAGTTGAAATTGTAAAACTCCTTATTGACTGCCAAAGTAAAGCAAAGAACGCAAACTTCCCATGGATGCTTTGCGTCCTTTGCTAAATACTTTGCGACCTTTGCGGTTAATGGATTTGGATTTTGGATCTTATTTATCAGAATTGCTCATGGAATATGGATAATTCTCTTCATTTACACCCCTGCCCTTCTCAGCCTCTGCTCCCATTATGAAAATCAGTTTCCCTCCATTCAAAAGATCATTATGCCTGATGAAGTTATTCTTAATCAGCTTACCATTCAGTTTAATATCCTTTACATAAATATTATCCTTTGAATTTTGAGGAGCGTCAATCACCAGCTTCTTCCCATTTTCAAAGCTCAGGGTAACTTTATTAAACAACGGCGATCCAAAAACATACTCATCAGTACCCGGAGTGACAGGATAGAAACCAAGTGCCGAGAAGACATACCAGGCAGATGTCTGTCCGTTATCCTCATCTCCGCAATAACCATCGGGTGTATAATTATAAAGCTTATCAAGAACCTGCCTGACCCTGAATTGTGTTTTCCAGGGTTGTCCGGCATAACTATACAGATATATCATATGCTGAACAGGTTGGTTACCATGTGCATAATTCCCCATATTCATTATCTGCATTTCCCTGATTTCATGAATTACCTGACCATAATATGAATAATCAAATATTGGAGGAACTTCAAAAACAGAATCCAGCTTTGAAATAAATCCTTCCCTTCCACCCATGAGGTTAATAAGGCCTTCAACATCCTGGAAAACACTCCAGGTATAATGCCAGCTATTACCTTCAGTAAATGCATCTCCCCATTTATAAGGACTGAAAGGCGATTGAAAGTCACCATCAAGGTTGCGTCCTCTCATCAGCTTTCTGCCGGGGTCAAATACATTTTTATAGTTCATTGCCCTCTTTGCAAAAAGCTCAATCTCCTCTGCCGGTCGCTTAAGTTCTATTGCCAGTTTCCATATACAGAAATCTGCATATGCATATTCAAGAGTACGGGCTGCATTCTCGTTCATTCCGACATTATATGGAACGTAACCGAGCTCGTTATAAAACTGAGCTCCAAGCCGGCCTACCGATGTTACAGGACCTACGCTTTTGGTGTTCTTCAGAATCGCTTCATAGAGTGTCTCAATATCATATCCCCTTATTCCTTTTAAATATGAATCGGCAATCAACGATGCAGAATTTGATCCTATCATGCAATCGCGGTGTCCCGGACTTGCCCATTCCGGCAACCAGCCGCTTTCTTTGTATGTATTTGCCAGACCATCCATTATTCTGGCATTAAGTTCAGGGTACATCAGGGTTGTAAATGGGAAAAGAGCTCTGAAAGTATCCCAGAATCCATTGTCGGTGAACATGTATCCCGGCAGAACATCGCCATTGTAAGGACTGTAGTGGACTATTTCATCTTTATCGTTTATCTCATAAAAGCTTCGGGGGAATAATATCATCCTGTAAAGGCAGGAATAAAATGTTCTCTGCTGGTCGGTGGTTCCGCCTTCAACTGCTATCCTGTTCAATTGCTTATTCCAAGTATCAATTCCTTCTCCCTTAACAGATTCAAAATCCTTTTCACCGATCTCACGGGTAAGATTTAATAAAGCTTGTTCGGGACTGATGAATGATGATGCCACACGAACATTGACCTGGTCTCCCCTACCCGTCTTGAATCCAAGAACAGCCCCGGAATGATATCCCTCTTCGTCCAGGCTGTTCAGGTTAAGGGTATCGCCATGGAATGTATGAGTTGACGTGAAATCCCTGTCGAAAACAGCAACGAAATAATTATGAAAGTTTTCCGGAACCCCACCGGCGTTGTTCCGGCAGTAACCGATAACTTTTCGTTCACCGGGAATAATTTTGACCATCGATCCTTTGTTGAATCCGTCAATAAGAATAAATGAAGAGTCACTTTGCGGAAAAGTAAAACGGAACATTGCTGCACGTTCAGTTGGAGTTACTTCTGCAGTAATGTCATAATCAGCCAGATAAACACTATAATAATATGGTCTGACCACTTCCGCCTTATGTGAAAACCATGAAGCTCTTTCGTTTTCGTTTACTCTGATCTTACCTGTCAGGGGCATCAGCGAAAAAGCTGCATAATCGTTTATCCAGGGACTTGGCTGATGGGTTTGTTTAATACCCATTAACTTATAGTCATCATACACATAGCTCCATCCATCACCCATTTTCCTGGTCTGTGGAGTCCAGAAATTCATTCCCCATGGCAATGCAATCGCCGGGTAGGTATTCCCGTTTGATAATCTGAATTCGGAATCGGTCCCCATCAAAGGATTTACCAGATCAACAGGACTATTTGCAGATGACGGCGATTTTCTTTGTATCAGAAAACCGGCAGCAATCAATACAACAGCAATTATTGCAAAAGCTATCCTTCTGCCGGTAATGAAAGATCTGAAACCTTCATGATGTTTATGAGCTACATAATGCATAACAAGTTTTTAAATGTTCTGAATTCGTAATTATCGCAGAGTGTCAAAGTATAATGATAATGCCTCCTACCATAGTTTCAGGCGCTCTATCTTCCGGAAAACAATCTCCGGTGTCAACCAGTGCATGCATGCAAAATCAACTCTTTTACATTCTCCTTTGCCGAAAGTTGTGCATGGCCTGCATGTAAGATCCTCAACTGGTATCCTGATTGAGAATTCTTCCGGTTGTTTCCAGGCTCCAAAACCGCTCAGAGGATCGGTTCCTCCCCATATTGAAATCACCTTTGTCCCTGCCAGTGCTGCCATATGCATATTTGATGAGTCCATTGCAATCATAAAGTCAAGCTTGCTCATTAAAGCAAGTTCCTCATCAAGCATTAACTTACCTGCAATATTGACTGATTCCGGAAGTCTGTTCTGGAAGGCTAAGATCTTATCTGCCTCTTCTTTCCCGCCAAAAAGCCAGAATCTCGATTTATGCTTTGATGAAATCATTTCGAGCAACCTGATCATATTCTCCTCGGGCCAGACTTTCAGCTTATGTTTTGCATACGGTGCTACACCTATGTTTAACTCACCCTGCCCCGGTTCAGTCATTGCAACTGCTTTCAGTAAATGCTCATACGATGGTTTGATATTTCTGCCATTTTGAGGTGTAACAGGAAAACCTGCTTTTGCGAAAACATCAGAGTAACGGTCAACGGTATGCTTCAACTGTACTTTCTTTCTCCCGGTAATGACGGCTCTTTTCTCTAATCTTCCTTTGTCAATTACTGATACAGGGATACCTGACAGCCTTCCGATCAGACTGAAAAATTTTGACCTTAATACATCATGGAGGTCAATTATATGATCGATTTTCTTGCGGCTTGTTATATCCCTGAATAATCTGAACACACCGGATAATCCTTTATGCCTTTTTATCAGATCGGGAAAGATGAGTTCCAGTTTTTCAATGGAAGAAAAAAATGGTTCGTACTCCGGCCTGGTTACCATAATCAATTCAACATCAGGATATTGCTTCCTGATTTCCTTTAAGACAGGAACAGTAAGGGCAACATCACCCATGGCAGAGGTTCTGATTATGAGAAGCCGCATTTTTAATACTTTTCGTAGGATTTTTCCTCAATTAATCCTGATGAAGTCCGTATATTTATTTCTCGTTTTATTTCCGATCTTTTATCATTCTGAATATAAACAGCACGTGCAGTCGAAATGAAATCACTCCCGAAATCCTTTTTTCTTTCGAGATCGCGGATATGATCCTCGATATCCCATAAGGTGCAATTCACCTCATATAATGATATATATAAAGGATCTGAAGTACTTATAATGGAGGAAGCATCAGCAACAAGCTGATTATATTCCTTTTCAAGATTTGAAAGCTTGACTTTATCCTTTATCCTTTCAAGCTTGATCTGGATAATTGTAAGCTTATCTATAATCTCTCCATTAGATACTTCAATCTTCATTCTTTCACATTTATAAAGTCCAAAAATAGTCTCTTTTTAGGTAGCAGCAAAATTGATTTGAACTCATCCACCCCGCTCGAACCAACTGGAATACCAGTCCATGAGCCCTGCGAGTCTCAATATGGATCCACATCGATGCCAATTTTCAGCGAAGACACTCCTTTCTCCTTTTCCAGACGTGCAATCGCATCCAGAATAAGCTGCTTTGCTTTAACGGACGGCCTCTCTCTTTCAATCTTTATAAGTATCGTTTTAATATACCACAGCTGTACCTGGGAAATAATCGGAAACTCCGGGCCAAGCACCCTCTTACCAAATACCTCCTTAAGGTCATGTCCAAGGATGTCGGCGAAGTAGTTTAGCTGTGACCTGTCCTTATGTCTGAGATTGATTCTTACCATCCTGCAGTATGGGGGATAATTGAACAATTTTCTCTCTTCCTCCTGCATCCTGAACATACTGACATAATCGTGTCTTAACACCATCCTGATTATCCTGTTGGAAGGATCTGATGTTTGTATAACAACCTTTCCCTGCTTCTGACGTCTCCCTGCACGCCCGCTGACCTGTTCCATCAGCTGGAAGCTTCTTTCATGGGCTCTGAAATCGGGATAATTCAGAAGATTATCAGCATTCAGAACACCAACTACTGTAAGATTCTCAAAATCAAGACCTTTTGAAATCATCTGAGTCCCGATAAGGATATCGATGCGCCTGTCTTCAAAAGCCTTTATCAATTTTGAAAAAGAATTTTTATTTCTTGTGGTATCCTGATCCATCCTTGCAACAACCGCGGATGGAAATACAATTTTAATCTCATCTTCTATCTTTTCAGTACCAAAGCCACGTGTGACGATGCTTGTGGAATGACAGTTATCACATTTGGCAGGCATACCCGTTGTATACCCGCAATAATGGCACACCAGTCTGCCTATACCTTTATGGTAGGTAAGATTAACGGCACACTGGACACACGCAGGGATCCAACCGCAATCAGAACACTCAACATAAGGAGAAAAGCCTCTCCTGTTCTGGAATAATATTATCTGTTCCTGTTTTGACAATGCGTCGTCCATTGCAGAAAGCAATTCCGGCGTAAAATGCGATACCATCAGTTTTCTCTTGTATGCTTCACGCGTGTTACCTATAATTATATCGGGAAGCCTGATAAATCCAAACCGCTCTTTTAAAATGGTCAGGCCGTATTTACCGGTAACAGCATTATTATAACTCTCGACTGATGGGGATGCTGATCCCAGAATTGTCTTAGACTTGTGCAGAGCGGCCAGTATTATTGCAGTATCCCTGGCATGGTAGCGTGGAGCAGGATCGTGCTGCTTATATGAGCCATCGTGTTCCTCATCAACAATAATCAGCCCAAGATTGCTGAACGGAAGAAAAATCGATGACCTGACACCCAGAATAAGCCTGTATCCCGATACCGGATTCTGGTCTGCAACTTTATTCCAGATTTCCACTTTTTCAGCATCATTGAACCTCGAATGATAGACTCCAGTAGCTTCTCCGAAATGCTTCTTAAGACGTAAAATTATCTGGGTGGTCAAAGCAATTTCCGGCAGCATGTACAGCACCTGCTTTCCGAGCTTCAACTGCTCTTCTATAAGATGAATATAGATTTCTGTCTTGCCGCTGGATGTTACTCCGTGAAGCAATACAATATCCTTTTTTTCAAATTGTGATTTGATTGATCCATAAGCCGTTGCCTGCGCTTCACTGAGTTTCTTAACTGGCTCATTAATTCCGGTAACAGCATTGATCCTGGATACGGGAAGAGTAAAAGCCCTGAGGAACCCTTTACTTATAAGCGATTCCAAAGCAGCTGGAGATGAATGAACCTCAGATATCAGAAATGATTTGCGTAATGGTAAAACCTTTGACATTTCAGAATAACCAGTGAGCCTGATGTATTCAGAAAGCATTTGCTGCTGCCTGGGCGCTTTTTTAAGATTATCAAGAATTGAAATCAGCTCACTATCGGTATATTCTTCCGATAATTCAATGTACGATTCGAGTTTTGGCTTATAACTAGTTAAGCTGGCTCCCGAAGGAAGTGCAGCTTTCATCACTTCACCTTCAGAACACAAGTAGTATTCAGAAATCCAGAGCCAGAGCCTCAGCTGTTTTTCATTAATCGGAGCTTCATTGGGAAGATCAATTATTGACCTGATATTCCTGATATCAGGCTCTTTTTCGTGAATATCACATACTATTCCATGGTAGATGTTTTTGCCGCCAAACTGCACTGAGACCCTCACGCCCGGAACGATTTTGCCGGGCATGCCATCAGGGACCCTGTAGGTGAATCTTCCCCGTACTGCCAGAGGCAGAATAATATCAGCAAACCATGTTTTTGTCATGAGTTAAAGCAGACTGCAAAGTAACAATAAATAAAGATTGATCTTGCCTGACTCCCGTCCGACTTTTGAACAGTAAGATGCAATAACGCTGTCAGGATTTCATAAAGCTCGACATAACCGTAATCAGGTGATCTTTCCTGATAGGCTTTATGAGACAGGCATCGCAGCCTGCTTCCAGGATAATATCTTTATCGTCCTCAAAAATAAAAGCAGTCTGGGCTATTATAGGAACATTTTTTCTGATCTTCCTGATCTCTTTAGTTGCTTCAATTCCATTCATCCCGGGCATTTGCATATCAAGAAGAACAACATCTATATCAGGATTGTTTTTTATTATATCAATAGCTTCAAAACCCGACCGTGCCGTAATAATTAAAACGCCTGTATCTACCAGAACACGGTTCAGATAAATAAGCACATCCTTATTATCATCGACGAGAAGGCATTTTTTTGAACTCCAGTTCATCGACGTGATAAGCGTATCATCAATCATTGTCTGCATCCTCGGCCGTGTACTTCCTGCCGGCCTGTAAGGAATCGAAAAGCTGAACTCAGATCCGATTCCTTTTTCAGATTTAACATAGATCTTGCCCCCCATTCTTTCTACAACTTCCTTTGCAAGAGTCAGCCCGATCCCAAGTCCCTCAAAAGGACGATGATGTCCATCTATTTCCTGCCTGAATTCTTCAAATATCCGCCCCAGATTCTCTTTGTTGATGCCAATTCCGGTATCCTTAATCGCAAACACAACATGATCATTTTCAAGCTTATATGAAAATTCGATAGAACCTTCGAGAGTAAATTTAACTGCATTATCCATTAGGTGGCTAAGTATTCTCTTGAGCCATATCCTGTCAGTGAAAATCAAATCACCATTGCTTTCAAAATGATTTTTCACGCTGAGCATTATAGATTTTTCAGTTCTTCTGATGATCTGCCTTGCTTCTTCAACTGCTTCCTTGACTATATTGCTTAATGAAGTCTCCTCATAAGTAATCTCGATCTGGGAGCTTTCAAGCCGTGACAGGTCTATAATATCACCGATGATCTGTAGCAGTTTTTCGCTGTTATGATTGATTTGTTCAATATATTCTTCCCTTACTCCTTTTGTAATATTGTCGGAAAGGAGCAGGTTTGAAAAGCCTACAACACTGTTCAGCGGAGTGCGTATTTCGTGTGAAATATTTGCTAAAAAACTAGATTTAAGCCTGCTGCTTGCTTCTGCTTCGATCTTTGCCTTGATAAGGTCTTCATGTACTTTCTTCAACCTGGTAATATCGCGTGATATTGTCAGAGACCCTATAACTTCTCCATTGTCATCCCTTACTGCAACTGACCGGGTTGATAGATTTACATAATTGCCGTCCTTATGTTTCAGTCTTAGCTCACCTTCGAAAAATCCTTTTTTCAGGAGGCCTTCTTTTCTTATCTGAAGGTACTCATTATCATCAGGATGAATAATCAATTTCTGATCGGACAGATTATAAGTGTCTCTGGTAAGTCCAATAATTGAATAAAATGCAGTGTTGGAATATTTCAGATTCATCTCCTTATCATAGAAGGAAATCCCGTCATCTGCAGATTGAACAAGCATACCGTAAAACTTTTCCGATTCATGATGAACCTCTGTGATTAACCTTTTTTGATTTTCAAGTTCAAGGTTACTGTTCTTCAATCCGTTGTTTATATCAAGAATCTGCTTGTTTTTCTCATTAAGCTGTTCATTAACCTTCTTTAGTTTTATAGTAAAATAAACAACAACAATGCTGACTATAGTCAGAGTGCTCAGCCCACAAATTATCAATCTGAGAAAGGATTTGTTTATGATAGCCAAATCATTTAATCCTGAACCACCAATGGAATATGCATAAGGCGATATGAAAAGAAATAGAATCAAAAACAAAACAGGAATACATCTTACTCCTAACCAACAATCAAATATTTTGCACCTTACTGCCATAAAACTGTTAAAATTATTGTAAAGACACTACCCTTCACGACGATCACTGACGCAATTTAGCAATAATTCTGATTTTTCATAATACATATTCTAAAGCCTCAAAGAATTAAGGCGCTAAATAAGCTAATAAGAGCTTAATAAGAGCTATTAAAATGATGATGAAAATCAGATTATAATATTCATTGGCCGGGAAGAGCGGTAAAAATTTTAAAAAGTGCTAAATTGCAGACTTAATTTTTTTGGCGTTTCCCGGTAGAATATTCTGCAACATCTATTGTAATTTTGGCTGTAATGGATAAAGAAGAAAGACAATTTTCAGGAGGAAGAAAATATTCAAATGACGAGATAACAGTTTTCTGGAAACCTTCTGCATGTATCCATGCATCGTACTGCTACAGGGAGCTTCTTGAAGTATTTGATCCAAGCAGACGTCCATGGGTTGATATGAATGGTTCCATTACATCAAAAATTATCGAAGTTGTTAACTTATGTCCGACCGAAGCTTTGGCGTGGAAATGGAATGAAGAAGAAAAGAATGAAGGTGTTGAAAAAGATCAGCTGAATCATATAAAATTCAGAAGGCCTGAGCTTGTGAATGAAAAAGGGAAGGCCGTTGAAGAACAACCTTTATCTGTTAAAATATTAACAGATGGGCCGATTGTACTCAAAGGAGATTTTACTATAATTTATGAAGGGAAGAAAAAAGAAGTGAAAGACGGCATAGTATCAATATGCCGGTGCGGCGCAAGTGATCACCAGCCTTATTGTGACGGACAACACAGAAAAATTGGCTTTACCGGTTAAAATATGAATGAAAGCAATGAACATAAACCACAGGTAGTTATCGAGGTAATTGATTTCGGCCCTTTAAAGATTACAGGTAAGTTTGTTCTCAAGGATACCAAAAGAAATCAGGAGATTTCTGCTGAGGAAATTCTTTTGTGCAGATGTGGCAGATCAGAAAACAAACCATATTGCGATAAGTCATGTGAGAAATAGCACTTTCCGTTTAACCTGCTTTTAACACATCACTTACCCTGTCAGCTGCTTCTCTGAATGAAATAGCTGAATATACTGCCAATCCGGAATTATCGATAATCTTCTTAGCCTCTTCAGCATTCGTACCCTGAAGTCTCACAATAACAGGGACATGTATTTTGCCAATTGATTTATATGCTTCCACAACTCCGTTAGCCACTCTGTCGCACCTGACAATACCTCCAAATATATTTATAAGAACAGCTTTGACGGCAGGCTCTTTCAGTATGATTCTGAATCCGGCTTCAACTGTTTTCGCATTGGCGCCACCACCAACATCGAGAAAATTTGCCGGGGCCCCCCCTGAAATCTTGATAATATCCATTGTTGCCATAGCCAACCCGGCACCATTAACCATACATCCCACATTTCCATCGAGTTTGACAAAATTCAGATTGTGTCTGCCTGCTTCAACTTCCACCGGGTCTTCCTCATCCGTATCACGCATTGCTGCAAGATCAGGGTGCCTGAAAAGAGCGCTGTCATCAATAACCATCTTGCAGTCAACCGCTATAATCCTGTTGTCGCTGGTTTTAAGAACCGGGTTTATTTCAAGCAGCTGGGCATCACAGGCAATGAAAGTTTCATAAATCCCTGAAAGAAATTGCTGCATGCTTTTAAATGCGGCTCCCGACAATCCCAGTTTAAATGCAATGATTCTTTTCTGAAAGGGCAGTAAGCCTGCTGAAGGGGATATCTTTTCTGTAAAGATCAGGTGAGGTGTTTTTTCAGCAACTTCTTCAATTGACATACCTCCTTCGGGAGAATAAACAATGATATAGTTTCCGCTGGTCCTGTCAAGTAGAATGCTTATGTAATATTCTTTGATTTCTGACTCACCTTTATAATAGACATCCTGTGCAATAAGAACCTTGCTGACCTTCTTTCCTTCAGGACCTGTCTGAGGTGTAACAAGTTGCATGCCAATAACCTGCGCTGCAATTCTTCCGGTTTCTTCGATTGATTTTGCCAGTTTGATACCTCCGCCCTTTCCACGGCCTCCGGCATGGATCTGGGCTTTTACAACAAAATATTCAGATCCGAACTTCTCCCGCAGCTGCCTCGCAACAGTTACAGCCTGTTCAGGTGTTTCTGCAACAAAACCTTCCTGAATACCTACATTATAAGCTTTTAATAATGACTTCCCCTGAAATTCATGAACATTCATATGTGTCTCAGTTATAAATTATTTCGACCAGATCCTGATGCGCACCTCAGACGCAAAATACTAACAATTGACAGATAAAATAGTTATTTTCGCAGAAAAAACATGCGAAAACTTCTCAATGATGAGCTTAACAGAATGTCGGTTGAACAGTTCAAAACATCTGAAAAATCTCCTTTTATATTAATCCTCGACAATGTCAGAAGCCACAGCAATGTAGGGTCAGTATTCCGCACAGCTGATGCTTTTCTGACCAGGGCAATATACCTTTGCGGAATAACTGCTCAGCCACCTCACAGGGAGATCAGGAAGACAGCCCTGGGCGCGACTGAATCGGTTGCATGGAAGTATTTTGCCAGGACTGAAGATGCAGTAAAGGAACTTAAAGAAGAAGGATACATTATCATCGGGATTGAACAGGCAGAAGGTTCGGTTTACCTGCAGGATATGCAGATCAATAAGAAAGAAAAATATGCCCTTATTTTCGGACATGAGGTAAATGGAGTCAGCCAGCAAGTGCTTGATCTTTGTGATCTATGCATTGAGATCCCTCAATTCGGAACAAAGCATTCATTCAATATCGCTATCAGTGCAGGGATAGTACTCTGGGAACTCAGCAAAAATTATAAAAGCAAAGAACCCAAAGAATATTAAAGGACTTTACGGTAAATAGACTTTTTCTCAATAAAAAAGGACCCTTCCGGGTCCCTTTTTATATATGTAGTATCTTTAATTACTGAACAGCTGATTTGAATGTATCATCATTGAAGAACTTTGCAAATTCGAGATCGGTTTTTGCATATTCTTTCCATTTTGAATCAAATCCGGCAGCTTCACGAAGATTGGTCAGCATATAATTTCTGTCATCAAGACGTGCACCAACAACAGCTTTAAGATAGGAAGGTTTTCCTGTTTTGCCAAGGTCTTTCATGCCATCGAGAGTAGATTTTGCTTTGTTGACATCGCCTTTCAGAACCTGAGCGAGAGCAAGATTGTAGCTTGGCTCATTTCCGAAATAATTGACTGCTTTGTCATATTCGCCTTTGGTTATTGCAATAGCGCCAAGTCCCCATTTTGATTCAGCAGTTGCAGAAGTCATAGAATTGAAGTGCTCTTCTGCTTTTGCGATGTCACCTTTGGAAAGTGAAGCGAATCCGAGGTTGTTCTTAACTACATCGTTGTTCTGCAGAGTTTTTGCAGCTTCAAAAGATTTGATTGCATTATCAGGCTGACCTAATTCCATGTAGGTGTAGCCAATATTATTCTGAGCACGGATACATTTTGGATGCACGTTTGCTGTAGCCTGATAGAATTTAAGCTGTTCGTTGACATCATTTGTAAGTGTTGCAGCATAAAGCATTTCTTCAAGGCTCAGAACACTCGGATCTGATCTCATCTGTGAAAGAATCTGCTCATCGGTACGGCCGATCTTATCAACATTGATGATCATCTTTGACCTTCTTAATCTGGGAAGAATATCTGTTTTGAGAGCATCAAAAGTTGAACTCATATTCTTGATTTCCTTCTCACGAACTTCGGGATCAGAATACATTGACAGAACACGGAGAATAAGTTCTTTATCCTGTATGGATGATTTTTCTACCTCAGTTTTAAAGCCATCCCAGTCTTCAGCAACTTCTTTTTTATCAATGAAACCTGGGTCTTTGGCTTCTTCTACCTTTGCTTTTTTCAATTCAGCTGTAATGAATTTATTGGCAGCATTGCCTCTGTTTCCTGAAAGCTTCTCGTTTAGTTCAAATTTTCCATCAGGTGAAGCATATGAATTAACTTCGGCTCCCTTAAATTCACGATCAGGATCTGTATTAACTGCTTTGATATATTCCTTAAGCAGAGCTATATCTTCAGCCTTAAGTTCCTTGCTTTGAATATCAGCTCTGTTGATTACATAATTGATATCAGCAACCTGAGCTTCAGGTATGATCCTTGCAAACTTATCTTTCATAGCAACCGGCCTGGTTTCTTCTTTTCCAATAAGGGTTGATGTTGCAATAACGCCGTCAGCTAATTTAACGGGATCGAAATCAAGGCTTTTGCCACCTCGTGAAGCCTGAATACGAAGAATCAGTTCAGATTTCTTCATTTTTTCATTGTATGGCACTGTTCCTGTGTATTTGAAATTTCCTCCGGTACGTGTAATAACCTGATTATTAGCCGTTACGCTTTCACCCTGAACAACCTTAACATCCTTGAATGCTGTTTCTCCACCTTCGTATGTAAGTACAGGTGTTGCAGTCAGGGTAGTCTTTTTGTCAAAATACTTCTCTGGAAATACCCCATCAATTGTTACATTTACATTACCAGCATGTGTTTCAAGTACCTTAGGGGTAACCTCATACTTTACTAAACCCGAGTTTTTCTTCATCTTATTCAGCCCGCTGCAACTTGACATAACAGCTGCCGCCAGGATAAGGATAAAATAGCTTCTGAATTTTTTCATAGTTAAATTTGTTATTTGTTTATGTTTATCTCGTTTGTTATTAATAATGAATTAATTATACTTCGTTTCTACATCCGGTTTTACAAATTTATTAAAATTTACATACAATTGCAGTAAATTCAATAAATAATTAAAAAAACTGCGTATTCACTCCGGCATGATATTCATTTAAAAAAATCATATCAGTAATCATATTAAATTGTTTCTCATCAGCAACAAAATCAGCATTATTCATGTCAATTACCAGATATTTATTCGATGTATCCTGTCTGAAAAAAGAGAAGTAACTATCCTGAATTTTCTGCAGATATTCCCTGGTGATAAGTTTTTCATAATTCCTTCCTCTTTTTTCAATATTCTCAAGCAATCTTTCCGGATTAAGATGAAGATATACGTAAATATCAGGCTTCGGAAGGGAACCATAAATTATGTAGAATATCTGCCGGTACAGATTGTATTCATCTCCATTCAATGTTGATGAAGCAAAAACCAGGGATTTTGTAAAATAATAATCTGCAATTGTAAAAGTCTTAAAAAGGTCCATCGAAACCAGTTCTTCCTTTAATTGTTTATACCGGCTTGCAAGAAAAGAAAGTTCAAGCGGGAAGGAATATTTTTCAGGCTCATTATAAAATTTAGGTAAAAAAGGATTGTCAGCAAAACTTTCCAGAATAAGCCGTGCATTGTATTTTTCGGAAATTTTTTGAGCAAGTGTTGTTTTCCCTGCACCTATATTGCCTTCAATAACTACATAATTGTACTTAATACTCATCCTTTAAAACCAGTATCGCGATTTTTTAAAAATCAAAATTAAAAATTTGGATATGAAGAAGCAATGAAGTTCTTTATTATTTTCATGGCTGAAATCAGCAATTCTTGTATACAGAAACGCCGTGAAATCATTTTCATTGTCCTGCTTTAAAAAATTTCTGAAAATTATTTCAGATTGTTGAAAATATCAGAAAATCGAGTCAAATTATATAAAAGAAAAAACACCTGATCAGGAATGTCAGCCTCTTTCAGGTGTCTTAGAAATATGATTAAGATCCTAATTATTCTCTCTCGATTCCGGTTTTTTATCAGCCGGTTCCGGTCTTGGAGGCCGTGGGAGTAACTCTTTCCTGGATAATTTTAGTTTCCCGGTTTTCGAATCGATACCGATAATTTTCACTTCAACCTCCTGCCCTTCCTTAAGTACATCCTCAACCTTTTCAATCTTCCTCCACTCTATTTCTGATATGTGAAGGAGACCATCTTTATTAGGAAGTATCTCAACAAAAGCTCCAAACTGAACTATTGTCTTCACTTTTCCCTTGTAAACCTGTCCAACCTCAGGAATGGTTACAATTTTTTTCACCCAGTCGAGTGCTGAAGTAATAACTTCGGCATTCTCCCCAAAAATATTCACATCTCCATGGCCATCGACCTCTTCAACAATTATTGTTGCTCCTGTAACTCTTTGTATCTCCTGGATAACTTTTCCACCCGGACCAATCAGTGCACCAATCAGTTCCCTGGGTATGGTAAGCATTTCGATGCGGGGAGTGTGAGGTTTAAGCTCAGCACGTGGCACAGCTATGGTGTCTGTCAGAATATCTAGTATATGCAAACGTCCGGCTTTGGCCTGGTGAAGTGCTTTCGTAAGAATTTCAAAAGAAAGTCCCTCTACCTTGATATCCATTTGTGTTGCAGTAATGCCATCCCTGGTTCCTGTAACTTTGAAGTCCATATCTCCAAGATGATCTTCATCACCAAGTATATCGGAGAGTATTGAATACTTTTGCGTGTTTGTATCAGTTATCAATCCCATAGCGATTCCAGAAACTGGTTTCTTCAATTTGATACCTGCGTCCATGAGAGCCAGCGTGCCTGCACAAACAGTTGCCATCGATGAGGAACCATTTGATTCCAGAATATCAGATACAACCCTTATTGCATATGGATTCTCATCATCGGAGGGCATCATATTTTTCAAAGCCCTGTGAGCAAGGTTTCCATGGCCAATCTCACGTCTGCTTAGTCCGCGCGCAGCTTTGGCTTCACCTGTGGCAAAAGGAGGAAAGTTATAATGAAGCGTAAATTTTTCAGTTCCCTTATTCAATACGTCATCAATAATCTTTTCGTCAAGTTTTGTTCCAAGGGTAACTGTTGTCAGCGATTGGGTTTCTCCCCTTGTAAACAGGGCAGATCCATGGGTTGCCGGCAATATATCTATTTCGCACATTATTTGTCTTATCTCATCAGGTTTTCTTCCATCGAGACGGATATTATCATCCAGCACCAGTCTTCTTGATGCTTCTTTCAGCACATCGTGATAGTATTTCTTCGCGAGTTTCTTATTTACAGGATTTTCCTCATTGTACTGTGCCAGGAAATCTGATATTACCTGTTCAAATGAATTCAATCGTTTATGTTTGTCGGCAGTTGAAGATTTAGCTGCTTCGTAACATTTATTATATGTATCGTCCCAGACTTTTTTCCTGAGTTCTTCATCATTTTCCTCATGGCAATACTCTCTCTTTTTTGTAGTGCCAAGTTCTTCTGCAAATTCCATTTGTGCCTTGCACTGTACCTTAATGGCATCGTGGGCAAACTTAAGGGCTGCAAGCATCTCCTCTTCGGAAACTTCTTTCATCTCACCCTCAACCATAAGGATGTTATCGTATGTTGCGCCCACCATAAGATCCATGTCGGCTTCTTTCAGCTGGGTAGCCGTTGGATTAACAATTAGCTTCTTATTTATACGGGCAACTCTTACTTCCGACATAGGACCATTGAACGGAATATCAGATATTGCAAGTGCCGTTGATGCAGCAAGACCGGCAAGTGCATCCGGAATTATGTCCATATCGGCCGATATAAGGCTGATTGTAACAAAGGTTTCCGCGTGAAAGTCTGCCGGAAAGAGAGGCCTTAATGCCCTGTCAACCAGTCTTGATATCAGGATCTCATAATCTGAAGGCCGGGCTTCTCTTTTTAAAAACCCACCCGGGAAACGTCCTGATGAAGCATACTTTTCTTTATATTCCACCGATAAAGGCATGAAGTCAGTATCTTCCTTTGCTTCCTGTGCTGATACAACAGTTGCCAGCAACATGGTCTTACCCATTTTTAATAAAACGGAACCATCAGCCTGCCTGGCCATTTTACCTGTTTGAAGGGTTATTGTTCTACCATCACCGAGATCGATGATCTTTTCTTTTACTTTAAACATTTTTTCTGTGTGATTTATTTTAAAACGGAAATTACAAAAAAATATAGATAGTATGAAAAAAGGCAATCTTGAATTGCCTTTTTAACTCTATTTACGTAGTTTCAACGCTTTTATGATTTCGCGATAACGCTCAATATTTTTAACTTTCAGATAATCCAGAAGCCTTCTTCTCTTACCAACAAGCTTTATAAGAGCCTGCTGGGTACTGAAATCTTTTTTGTTTTTCTTAAGATGTTCTGTAAGATGATTTATTCTGTATGAAAACAGTGCAATCTGGCCTTCTGCTGTACCCGTATCGATTTCAGATGTTCCGAAAGTTTTGAAAAACTCTTGCTTCTTTTCAGTTGTTAAATACATATCTCTTATTAAAATATTGTTTATCAATAAATAAATCGAATCGCCAATTTTGGAACGCAAAAATAAGGCTTTTTTATGTAAGTTATCAAACAATTGGCTTTTTTTTTAAAATTTTCTTGATTTATTTATATTGACTATCGGCAATCATGCATAAGACCTCATTGATTTTCCTCGTTAGCCCCTTACCCTAAAGGGTGCGATGAACCGGGTCCATCTCTGCTGGCGAGCTCGGCGCAGCCAAAATCAATTACTCCCTTTAGGGTCAGGACAAAATAATTGATTTTCAAACATTAAAAAAATTATATATATGATTTCCGATAGTCATATTATTTATTTTATGATCCTGAATATGTGCAGTATCAATATTATATAGACGCAAAAAGGATACCAAACGTTGCGTTAGGATTTTTTCATTTTTTCACAATGATTTCTTTGTTCTTTTCAGGCTTGGTTAGTTTCTTTTGTCAGGAAAAAGAAACTACCCATTAAGGTTCCAGGATCAATTCATGATCATCCTTCAGCTTTTTCCCCATACTGATTAATTTACTGCCGATACGGCAATCAAGACATTTCCTCTTTCTGCAGTATTCATT
This sequence comes from Bacteroidales bacterium, assembly GCA_038325595.1. Lineage (GTDB taxonomy): Bacteria > Bacteroidota > Bacteroidia > Bacteroidales > VadinHA17 > LD21. Next base: position 34,437 of record JBBQJD010000018.1, read on the forward strand.
TCTGAGCTGGATAAGTGCCTGCGAATAAAAAGCTGATTGAACATCGATCCCTGCCGTTTTCCATTCCTGGGTAATTATATTAACCTCTGCTTCAATATTATCAAGGAATGTCAGGGCTCTTTCAGTATATTCTTCCTGGTCCCTGCTTTGTCCATAGACAAAAATTGCAGGAATAACGGCATTGATCAAAATTATATCTGTTGCCTGCGACCCTGTGCTTTTTGAAAATTCCCTGCTCTTTTTTCCAAATACAAAATGATCATTCCAGTATTCAGAAGCTGTTACTTCAAAAAGATTTTTAAGCTGCCGGATATCAGTGGCTTCCAGAACTCTTGAGAAAAGACCTCCTGAAATACAGAGCATCTCTGCCAGTTGCGATATCCTCACTGTCGGGAAATTTACAGGCCTCAGTCTCGAAAATTTCCATGCCCTTCCATGAATTGGCTGAAGTGTGTATTTAGCTGCAAGAATCTTGTATTCCCTGATCAGATCCCGGTAATACTTATCTGACAGAGCATCTTTGAATAAACCCTCCTCCAGCATTCCTGCTGTTCCGAAAAGAAGGGCTTCAATCTGAAATCTGTTGTCAGTGTGCTTCCTGATATGCTTTAAAGGAATATTCCGGGCCAACATTTCAAAAGGCTCAGTGTTAACCCTGAATCCAAAATACCGTGTCAGCAATCTGTAAAATGTCTCTTCCCAGTCTTTCCCTGTCTCAGAATAGATTTGAAGGATGTGTTCCGATTTAGCCTGCAATCTTTCAATTAAAATCGAATTAAGCCAGTGTCGTACAAGTATATTGTCAATATTATTTATTTCACCCTCGCAGGCAATTATATATGGATTATTAATAAGGTATTCATATTTGTCGTATAACTCAGGTTCAAATGATAATTCAACAGTAAGCAATTCCTCCCCCAAAGAATTAAAAACTCTTCTATCGTTTGTTGCAACAACATGAAGAATCACATTATTAAATGCAGGATCTGTCTGATGCCCATGGCTGTCAAATTGTGAAGATCTGGTATGGATTTCAATATTTCCGGCCCATACCATACCGCCTGCAGAGATCCTGGCATTGAAAAAATCAGGCCCGGAATCACGGTTATACTCACCTGGTTGAATAACGATAATCTGATTATGGTCATTATCGCATAACTTGTCATGATCATATAGCCCGTATTTCCACAGGTAATGAAGAAACTCCTCTTTCATTTTAGCACTTATGAAACAGCAGTATAAATATATGAACTATTTTTTAATTTGCCTTTCAGCTGTTCCAAATTTTTCGAGGGTGTCTAAAAAGTAAATCCATTAACCGCCGAGGTCGCAAAGGTTTTATGCAAAGACCGCTAAGGATTATATTTCAACGTTTTGACTTTGGGCCCTTTGCTATGCCCTCTTCTCTGTGCTCCTCTGTGACTTCTCTGTGAAACTCTGTGTAAGTTCTTTAATGGTTCTGTTTCAAGCATTTTTTACCCCTAAATCCTCCGAGGGGGACTTTTAATTTGTTTATCTTCAAAACTTCAGGTTATTAAATTTGAAGTCCAACCTTTTCCATAGGAAGGGGACTTTGCTGTTAAAAAAGACTTTGGGACACCCTATATAGTAACGATATTAATCTAATGAAACAGAAGCCATTACAGGCCAATGATCAGAAATAAAAATCTCTCTTTCTTTTTTTGGTAAAGTTGTATGATCAAATACCTTCAAACCATTTTTGACAAAAATAAAGTCAATCCTTCCGCTTCCGGGTTTATCAGAAAATCCGTTATATGTATATGAAGGTCCTGCTGGTCTTTTATCAGAAATGTTATAAGAATCTGTAATTATCGGAACGCTTTCAGCCGGACCTGTAAGTATATCATAACCTGTACTGCCGGGAACCATATTGAAATCACCCGTAATTATAAAAGGAAAGCCTGCGGCGATACTATCAACTTCCTTAAGCAGCAGCTTTGAACTCATTATCCTTGCAGAATCCGAGTCATGAGCAAAATGAGTGTTAAAGTAAAAAAAATGATTCTTGCTTTTTTTGTCAACAAGTTCAATCCATGTCACAATACGCGGAAGGGAGGCGCCCCATCCCATAGATCCCGGTACTTCGGGCGTTTCAGAAAGCCAGAATGTTTTTGACCTCACCATATCAAACTTCTCCTTTCTGAAAAACACAGGATTCATCTCCCCCAGCCTTGCCCCATTATCCCGGCCTGATCCTGTTGACTCATATTCCGACAGCACGGAATCGAGTACTGCATACTGATTCCATAGTACTTCCTGCAATCCAAAAATATCGGGCTTCTCATCGAGAATAAAATCGCATACCATTGAAGCCCTGTTTGGCCATGAATTTAAACTGTCGCCCTGATTATCATACCTTACATTCAGGGTAATTACCTTCAGGACATCCTTTTCCGGTTTATCGGAACAACCTGCAAGAACCAGAAAAAAAATGCTTAATAAATAATTCAGAAACTTTTTCATGAAAGCCTATTTTTTTTTCAAATATAGTCATAGAACTTTAATATCCTCTATTCTGCGGAATGGTTAAACCTGCCGGCCTTTTAGCAATTATTTATATATTTGTACATTATTCAAAAACATTATCCGGGTCTTAAAACTCATAATAAAGATACTCTTTGATGGCTGATGTAATAAAGCTTTTACCCGACTCGGTAGCCAATCAGATTGCTGCAGGCGAAGTTATACAAAGGCCGGCTTCTGTCGTAAAGGAGCTCATGGAAAATGCAGTTGATGCGCAAAGCAAAAACATTATTGTAATAATAAAGGATTCAGGCAAGACTCTTATACAGGTAATTGATGATGGTAATGGCATGTCTGAAACAGATGCAAGATTGTCGTTCGAAAGGCATGCAACATCAAAGATCACTACAGCACAAGATCTGTTTGCCATCACTACCAAGGGGTTTCGCGGAGAAGCGCTCGCATCAATAGCTGCTGTTGCGATGGTGGAGCTTAAAACAAGAAAAAATGATTGCGAAACAGGTATCAGGGTTTCTATCAGCGGTTCTAAAGTTGAAGCGCAGGAGCCATGCAGCTGTACGGCAGGTTCAAGCTTCTCTGTTAAAAACCTGTTTTTCAATATCCCGGCAAGAAGAAAATTCCTTAAATCGGATAATGCAGAAATAAGGCATATAGTTAATGAATTCCAGAAGATCGTTCTGGCACATCCTGATCTTAGATTTGTATTACAACATAATGATAATGAGATATATAATCTTTCTTCAGGAAATTTAAGACAACGTATAATCTCCGTGTTCGGGAAACAAATGAACCAGGAGCTCATCACTCTTGAAACAGAAACTACACTCATCAGAATAAAAGGATTTATAGGTAAACCTGAAAATGCCCGCAGAACTTACGGTGAACAATTCTTTTTTGTAAATAACCGCTTTATGAAACATCCTTATTTCCATAAGGCTGTTGTTGAAGCATACCAGAATATTCTTCCCGTTGAAGCAATCCCGTCTTATTTTATTTTTCTTGAAGCTGATCCGGCCTCAATTGATATAAACATACATCCTTCCAAAACAGAGATTAAGTTTGAAGATGAGAGATCGATCTGGCAAATCCTGATGGCTTCAGTCAGAGAAGCTCTCGGAAGATTCAATATTGTTCCTTCACTTGATTTTGAGAATGAAGCCCTGATTGAAATACCTGTCAGGAGCAAAACAGAATCGATGCCGGAACAACCCGTTATTGAGATTAATACACAATTTAATCCGTTTGCCAGTGAAGACCGGATGAGGGACAGGCCCGGGCTGGTGGAGCGTTTTGAAAGAGAGAATACTGCAAACTGGGAAAAGCTGTATTCAGCTTTTGAAAAGGAGAATGAAAATCCTCAACAGATAGAAAAGATCAGGGAATCGCAGAGGAAATTCTTCCAGATAAAAAACAAATACATATTCTGCCCTGTAAAGTCAGGTCTAATGATGATCGATCAGAAAAGAGCCCATGAAAGGGTATTGTTTGAAAGATTTCTTGATTCACTCAGTAACAACCGGGCTGTCAGCCAGTCCGATATGTTTCCTGTTAGCCTGGATTTAAATCCCTCTGATATTTTTATAATTAAGGAAATCGGGAAGGATCTTGAATTGCTAGGCTTCAGCATAGATCATTCCGGAAAAAATCAGATAACTCTCAAAGGATGCCCTTCCGGTAGCAGTTCATCCGATCCTCTCGAGACTCTGGAGATACTGCTTGAGGACTATAAGAAATCTGAAGCCGATCCATCCGTTGGAGCTAAAGAGAAGGTTGCAGCTGCAATGGCGGTTGCTTCGGCAATCCCATATGGAAAAATCCTTGACCAAAGTGAAATGGCGGATCTGTTCGACACTCTTTTTGCCTGCCAGTCTCCAAATTACTCACCAAAAGGAAAGACAGTAATAAGTATCATTCCACTTGAAGAAATTGACAAAAGATTTAAATAAATTTACAAGGATTTCTGCCGGTAGCAACGAAGCCGGCTTTACAATTGTTTAATAGAGACTTAAAAGATATACAGATGAACGGATACGGAAGAGGTTTATTCGGATTACCACCGGTTGTAAAGAATATCATTTTACTGAACATCCTGATGTTTTTAATTAATCTGGCCTCAATCAGTGTTTATGGAATAGAACTTAATATGAGGCTTGGATTATATTTTCCCGCATCGGAACATTTCATGCCACTTCAGATAGTCACTCACATGTTTATGCATGGGGGTTTCTGGCACCTGTTTTTCAATATGTATGCGCTCTATATTTTCGGCCAGGTACTGGAAGGCGTATGGGGGCCGAAAAGGTTTTTTATTTATTATATGATATGCGGACTTGGCGCAGCATTCATACATACACTGGTCATCTTTATTCAGTATAACAGCCTTATGAACTCTTTGGCTCCTGACCAGATACAACAGGTACTGGATGAGGGCGCTGAAATTCTTAGTCAGGGAAAAACTTTTTCAAATCAAACCATGAAAGATCTGCAGATGGTTCTTAACACACCTACAGTTGGTGCCTCAGGAGCTATCTTCGGTGTTCTCCTTGCATTTGGAGTGCTTTTTCCCAACACCCAGCTTATACTCCTTATCCCTCCAATGCCTGTCAAAGCAAAATACCTTGTAATATTTTACGGAGGACTTGAACTATTTCTTGCAATTACACAGCCCGGAAGCAATATTGCACATGCAGCCCACCTTGGAGGAATGCTGTTTGGGTATATTCTTATCAGGTATTGGAGAAAAACCACAAATACCTTGTATTAATGGGCATTTGGGATGACATAAAAAGAACTTTCAGAAATGGAAGTAATCTCACAAGGCTTATTTATATAAATATTGCGGTATTTATATTCATTACAATTCTTGCAGTTATTGGTTTCCTGTTAAAGAATGAACAGATTGCCGTTAAGGCTATAGATATTTTATCAGTTCCATCCTCGCTCTATGCTTTATTATTAAGACCATGGACAATTATAACATATATGTTTGTGCATAAGGATATCTGGCATATTCTTTTCAATATGTTATGGTTATACTGGTTCGGAAGGATCTTCCTTGAATATCTCGATCAGAGAAAGCTTGTTGCTGTATACCTGATGGGAGGATTGGCCGGTGCTGTGTTATATATCATGTCATTTAATATCTTTCCCGCATTTGAAAATGTTGTATCCCAGTCTGTTGCTATAGGCGCATCGGCCTCGGTAATGGCCGTTGTCATTGCAATTGCTGCTTATGTTCCCGATTACACTGTGCAATTGTTTTTATTTGGCAGAATAAAGATCAAATACATGGCTCTGGCCATCTTCCTTCTGACTTCAATTATGGATTTCTCGACGAATGCCGGAGGTAAACTCGCTCATATAGGCGGAGCAGTGTTTGGATATTTTTACACAATCAATCTGAGGCAGGGACGTGATGCAGGCAAATCATTTAATAAAATTATCGATTACTTTGTTACCATGTTCAAGCCCCGGAAAAAGCTTAAGGTCACTCATAAAAAGCCGAAAACTGACTTTGAATATAAACGGACAAAAACTGAGCACCAGGTAATAATAAACAGAATACTTGATAAGATCTCAAAAGGCGGATACGATAGTCTTACAAGAGATGAAAAAGAGACTCTTTTCAAAGAAAGCCAGAATAAAAATTAACCGGAGAGTTGTACTTTAAATTATCTTTGTATAGCTCATCTTTGCGTTTGTTTCCAGGGAAAAAACTTTAACGTAATTATCTTCTTCATTGAGAAAAGTCCTATATAAATTCCTTCTTTTTGTTAATGCATTGATTGCCTTATCATTGCTTTTAGCATATCTATCGGTACATATTGACCCTATTGATTTTGCAATACCTGCCTTTTTCGGACTTGCCTATCCATATCTTCTGATCCTGAATCTTTTGATGGTAATCATATGGATAATGCTTTTAAGATATGAAGCTCTTATATCATTAGTTGTTATTGCTGTCGGTTTCAATCATTTTTCAAATTTTATAAATTTAAGCAAACCATCCGGGGATAAGGAAAACTCATTCAGGGTAATGAGTTATAACATTCACTTCTTCAATCATTTTGAAAACGGTAGCAGTATTCGCTCTGAAGCACAGATTCTTGAATCTCTTCGATCATTTAACCCTGATATTCTTTGTCTTCAGGAAGTATTTTTATTGGGTAATCCCGTACAGCAGGAGAAAGTTTTAAAAAATTTACTCGGAGGAAAATATTTTTCTCATATGAAAGTGCTGGGCAGAGGTAAAAACAGGTATTATGGAATAGCAACTTTCAGCAAGTATCCGATAATCGGAAAAGGTGAAATCATTCATCCCGGATCTTCCAGCATGTCGATTTATACCGATGTACTGATAGATAAAGACACTTTCAGGATTTATAATAATCATCTTCAGTCTTTCAGGCTGAAAAATATGGAAAGATCATTCATCATTGAAATGACGGATGAAAAAGAAACCATTGATGAGGTTAAAAATTTATCAACCCGCCTGAAAAAAGGTTTTGCCAACAGGTCGCGCCAGGCGCATGTTGTTAAGAATCATATAAACAAATCACGTTTCCCGGTTATTGTGGCAGGCGATTTTAATGATACACCTGTTTCATTTGCATACAGAAAGATCAGGAAAGGATTAAACGATTCTTTTGTCAATTCAGGATATGGTGCCGGATTTACCTACAAAGGAAAATATCCTCCAAACAGAATAGACTATATATTATACGATAATGCTCTGATTAATAGTTTCTTTGAGATTGTAAAAATCAGATATTCAGACCATTATCCGATTATAGCGTATTTCAGGAAGAAAATTTAGAACGGAAGTTTTCTGAAATCAACATTGCCGCCGGAAATTATCAATCCGGCTTTTTTGCCTCTGAAAACATCAGGATTTTCTTTTATTATTGCAAGTACAGTTGCTGACGACGGTTCAATAATTATTTTCATCCTTTCCCATACCAGCAGCATACATTCAATGATTGTCTCTTCTCTGGCAGTAAAAATCTGATCGACATTTTTTCTGATTATCGAAAATGTCAGCTCGCTCAATGATGTAAGTAATCCATCAGCTACTGTTAATGGATTAACAGAGGGAGTAAGGGTCCCTGTGGTGAAAGAAATATAAGCGTCATTTGCATTCTGAGGCTCTGCTCCAAATACTGAAATTTTATTATTTAAACCCTTTACTGCAATTGATGTTCCGCTCATCAATCCTCCACCCCCTACCGGAGCAATAACAACATCGAGATCATTTCTTTCTTCAAGCAGTTCAAGAGCAGCTGTGCCTTGCCCGCAAATGACATTAAAATTGTCATAAGGATGAATAAGTGTGGCATTTTTCTTATCCATGATCATCCTGCAGGATTCTTCACGAGCCTGTAGTGTTGGTTTACAATAAGTAATATCAGCTCCATATCCGGCTACAGCATTTTTTTTTACAACTGGTGCAGTTTCGGGCATTACTATATAAGCTTTGACGTTGTTCATACGTGCGGCCAGCGCCAGCGCTGCAGCATGATTGCCGGATGAATGGGTTACAACGCCTGATTTCTTTTCATCACTTGAAAGGGATAGCACAGCATTGGTGGCTCCCCTGAACTTGAAAGCGCCTACTTTCTGGAAGTTCTCGCACTTGAAAAAAAGCTCACAACCGAAAATCTTATCCAGTTGCTCCGAAGTCAGCACCGGCGTTCGATGTATAAAAGGTTTGATCCTTTCATGAGCATTTAGAATATCAGCAAGTTCTGGTAATTTCATCTTTTAATTTTTCAGACCTCAAAAATAGTAATTTTAATTACCAAAAATCGCAGAGGTTCCCTTCCCAACCACGGAGAGCCTGCCAGCAAAATCAGGGGGTTACATACAAAAAGAAAGGCTGCTCCTTTTCGGAACAGCCTCTCAGAATTCTATTTAAACTATTAAAATAAGCTGTAAGCAACAGTAATACCTGCAAGAACAACAGAAACCATTGACATAAGCTTGATAAGGATATTAAGAGCAGGACCAGAAGTATCTTTAAAAGGATCACCAACTGTATCACCAACAACGCTGGCTTTATGAGGTTCGCTTTTCTTGCCACCGTAATTTCCTCTTTCAATATATTTCTTTGCATTGTCCCAGGCTCCTCCTGAGTTGTTAAGGAAACTTGCAAGTACGAAGCCGGTTGACATACCACCTGTTAAAAGACCGATAACACCAGGAACTCCGAATAACAGTCCTACGATAAGGGGAACAGTGATAGCCATGATTGCGGGAACCATCATTTCCTTCTGTGCTCCGGCTGTTGAAATCTCAACACATTTTGCATATTCAGGTTTTCCTGTGCCTTCCATAATTCCCGGTATTTCACGGAACTGACGTCTTACTTCCTCAACCATTTTACCGGCAGCACGACCAACTGCTTTCATACTCATTGCGGAGAATACAAATGCCATCATAGCCCCGATAAAAATTCCTCCTAAAAGGATTGGATTCAAAACAGAAAGATCGTATGCTGTAACAAAGTCCCTTATTGTTGAAGTTGACAGCTGAACTGCTATCTGACCTTCCTGAACATCCGGAACTTTACTGCTGTAGAATAGTGTGTCGCCAATCTGCTTGTAACCTTCAGGAGTCTTATCTGCAAGTCTGCCAAGCCATAATTTTATCTCTTCCATATAAGCTGCTATAAGAGCAAGAGCAGTAAGAGCTGCAGAACCTATAGCAAAACCTTTGCCGGTTGCAGCAGTTGTATTGCCAAGACCATCAAGAGCATCAGTTCTTTCACGTACTTCTTTAGGTAAGTCAGCCATTTCAGCATTACCACCGGCATTGTCAGCGATAGGACCAAATGCATCAGTAGCTAAAGTGATACCCAGAGTTGATAACATACCCACAGCGGCAAAACCTATACCGTATACACCCAATGCAAAATCATGGAAACCACCTGCAAATCCGAAAGCTGCAATAATACCGGCAACGATTGTAATTACAGGAACCCATGTTGAGTACATCCCAACAGCCATACCTTCAATGATAACAGTTGCCGGACCCTGAAGAGCCTGTTTTGCAATACCCTGAGTTGGCTTATAACCATCAGAAGTGAAATATTCTGTTGATTGTCCGATAATTACACCAGCAGCAAGACCTGCCACAACTGCTCCGAAAACACCCCATGTGATCCAACCTGCAAAGGCAAGAACTGCAAGGGCAACAAGTATAAGAGCTGAGCTTCCGCCAGTTCCTAAAAGAAGTGCATTAAGAAGATTTTTTGGTGTAGCTGTTTCTTTTGTTCTAACCATATAAACACCTGCAATAGAAAGCAATATACCTATTGCTGAAACGATCATAGGAGCAAGAACTGCTCTTATCTGCAAATCAGGACTACCAATCACAGCAGGAAGAGCAGCACCAAGAGCAGCAGTTGCCAGGATTGAACCTGCGTAAGATTCATAAAGGTCAGCGCCCATACCTGCTACGTCGCCAACATTGTCACCTACGTTATCAGCAATAGTTGCAGGGTTGCGCGGATCATCTTCGGGAATACCTGCTTCAACTTTACCAACCAGGTCAGCGCCAACGTCAGCTGCTTTTGTGAATATACCACCTCCGACACGTGCAAATAAAGCCTGTGTTGAAGCACCCATACCAAAAGTTAACATGACAGCTGTAATCTCAATAAGTTTCTCATGACCTGAAGTTCCGGCATGAACAAATGTAAGTCCAAGGAAATGGAGGCCATTTACCATGTTCTCAGGTGTGAAAACAAGATAATTAAGTAAAAGGAACCAGAGAGCAATGTCAAGAAGTCCGAAACCTACAACAACAAGGCCCATAACAGCGCCGCTCCTGAGAGCTACCTGTAATCCCTTATTCAGAGATTTTGAGGCTGCCCATGCAGTCCTGTTTGAAGCATAGGTTGCAGTCTTCATTCCGAGAAATCCGCAAAGTCCTGAGAAAAATCCTCCCGTAAGGAAAGCAATCGGCACAAAAGGATTCTGAACACCTAAATACGCAAGTCCTGTCAGCAATACGACAAGAACAAGAAACACCTTGCCAACAACAGTGTACTGACGTCTCAGGTAAGCCATAGCGCCTTCCCTGACATAAGCAGCTATCTCCTTCATCCTGTCTGTTCCTTCCTCCTGGATAATCATACCCTTGTAAAAGATCCAGGCGAATAACAGTGCAAGGAGCGCTGAAACCGGCACAATCCAAAAAATACTACTAATCATGTTATCTGTTTTTAAATTAATAAAGAATTAAAGCTTGAAAACAAAAAAATTTTCACCGCTACAAAACTATATTAGATTTTCAATAATTCAAATGAAAAAAAA
>JBBQJD010000019.1:0-44726 GCA_038325595.1 Bacteroidales bacterium
GATTATTTATTGTATGAATCGGATAATCAGATGGGTATAACCATTATTACGGACACAACCGAACGTTCCCCTACATTTAGTTTATTCCCTTTTGAAAATGTCAATGAAATAAAACCTCAGATGTCACTTTGCTATCTTTACATGCCATCAGCATGCGATAGTGAAGAAGCCTGGAGGAAATTGCTTTGGCGTAATCCCAGAACTCTCGAGTGGCCGGAAATTGCCGGGATCGCTTCTGAAAAACGTCTGCTCGGATTTGATTTCAGCTGCAATGTCCTCTCAAGGAGAGAGAGCAGCAGCAAACCTGCGGTCCAGCATCGTTTCAGAATCATTAGTGAAAACAAGGGTATAAGTTTCTCATTGGGTAATGAAAATCATTTTCTGAAAATTCCATTTACAAACCCCCTGTTTACGCATCTTGTTTTAAAGATGATCCTGAATATCCATTCGACACTGATTATGGGAAGGCTGGGACGGTATGAAGGGAATATAATGACATATGTAAGAGCAAGCAATAATAAACTGATCGACAGGTCTGTCCGGTATATTGATCTCATTATCAGGAACAATGGTATAAAGCTCACTTATGAGGAACTAGTGCATATTCTTTTTGAGATGCTTGAAAAAACACCTTCTGACCACGCGATTGTTTTGACAACTGTTGCAGAGATTGAAAAGCGATATTCCTGAAAGGAAAAGGCTGTCTCCGTATTTTCGGGACAGCCTTTCTTTCATCGGAAATGCAGCGATGTATTTCCGTAATTCAGGTCTACTCATCTTTTCCGGCATTGGCGAGATCTTTTCCGCCATTTCTCCCATTCCTTAGCAGAACAAGATCATTCAGTACAATATCGGTCACATTCTTTGTTACACCTTTCTTATCTTCATAAGTACGGTAAACAATTCTTCCTTCAACAGCCACCTCATGACCTTTTTTCAGGAATTTGCCTGCAATTTCAGCAAGCCCGTTCCAGGCAACCACATTGTGCCAGGTTGTTTCATTTACCTTCTGACCTTCTGAGTTTTTATAGCCATCGTCAGTTGCGAGGGTAAAATGAGTTACTTTCTTTCCTGTTTCAGTTGTTTTTGTTTCAGGATCCATTCCAAGGTTGCCGATCAGAGTTACTCTGTTTTTTAATGAGTTCATGATTTTAAGTTTTTAGTTTGACATTAAAATTAATTACTCAGCAAACTTAAGTCATCCTGAAATGCTGTTCCGGTTATTAATCATTTATACCCGCTTCCCAATCATTTATAGTCGTTTGTATCCGTTTGAAAGCGTTTTTGTATATCTTTATCAGAAAGTTAGTGCTGGTGGAAAAGAAATGTCTCGATTGCGGCGACTCTATCCATGGTCGTACCGACAAAAAATTCTGTTCGGATCAGTGCCGGAATAATTATAATAATAAGCTCAACCGCGATTCAAATAACTTTGTACGGAATGTTCATGGATTATTGCGTAAGAACAGGCGGATACTCGCTGATCTGTGTTCTGAAGGCAGGAAGCAGGTACATAAAGATGCCCTTTTTGCCCTTGGCTACAATTTCAGCTTCTTTACACATGTCATAGAAACATCCGAAGGCAACAAATTTCATTATTGCTTCGAGTACGGCTACCGTGAAGCGGGGGACGATTTTCTTGAACTTAGTGAAAACAGCCAGTACCTTGAATATCAGTAACAAAAGGGTTCCAGGTTAATTATTCCAGGTTCCAGATTATTGACTTGAACCTGAACCTGGAACCTGGAACCTTATATTTCTTTTCCCTTTTCTTAAATAGGTACAATATATCCCCTGTATCTTACAAAGTCGGTCTTTGCGTTTGCTATGGAAGCTGTACAATTACCATCTTTTCCGATTGCCAGGTCAACATCAAAGGAATTTTTTCCGTTTGCTACACGCATGGTTATTTCATATAATCCTGCCTTATAATTCGGATCAGCTTCAAATCTCATTGTTTTTCCATGCATATTAAAACCTGCTATTGGCCTGATGTCGTATTGTCTTCCAAAATAAGCTGCATTTATAATGGCTTTCTCTCCATCAACAACTATGTAGTTATATTTTGGGTAAAGGTTTATTATGCCACCATGAGCAGGATAAAAATGTTCGAATTTAACGATGAACCTTCTCGATTCAACGGCGTTTTTTATCGTTTCCTGCTCAGCCAGTTTTCTTTCCTTACGTTCATCACTCCTGGAAATCCCTACTTCTCTGCTTGTTGCGCAGGAAGAGAGTATAATAACCGTTGTTAATATAAAAAGTACTTTTTTCATGGCTGATATTTTTATACTGGAAGTATTCAAATATCATGCCATGCTAAGTACTTTTGGCTCCTCTACCAATCTGAATTTGCAAGTTCCCACACATTGAGAAAGCTGATCTTTATGATCTTCTCCATGATATCCCAGTCGAGTGTTTGAACCTCGTCCATTGGTGTATGATATTCTTCCCTGTGACCAGGTTTAAATCTCATTATCGGAATTCCGGCAGCCACAAAAGACCTGTGATCACTACCACCTGGCGGATTATCTGACGGCTGATAATCTATATCAAGTTCAATCCCGTACTTTTTAAGATTCTCTTTGGTAAGGTTCTTAAATCCGGCTTTTGAGCTCGTGTAAGTCATGGTAACCTTATTAGGCTCATTATCTGATACATGCCTTGAGATCATATCGAAATTTACATTGAGAATTATATTTTTTATGGGAAAACCAACATTCTGAACATAATAACGGGAGCCCAGCAGTCCTTTCTCCTCGGCCGACCAGAGAGCTATAATAATTGTATTTTCAGGCTTTTTTCCTGTTTCCATTATTGCTTTGGCCAGAGTCATTACACCAACTGTCCCTGATGCGTTATCATCAGCTCCGTTCCAGATATATCCGTCGCTCATGCCAACATGATCATAATGAGCGCCGAGTACGATTACTTTATCCTGATTGTTACCTTCAATTATGCCGATGATATTTCTTACAGTGACCTGGTTTGTCGTTACAGTGGATTTAAATCTTAGTGATTTACCTTCCAGAGGTTTAATGTGGAAAGTCTCAGTTAAATCCTCCATATTTACATCATAATCAGGATTAATGTCCGTGTCCCTGAGCAAATCAGCAGCCGCCTGTGAGGAGATCACTATTCTTGCAAAATTGTCATTTATGGTTTGACCTGCTAATGAATAGCTTTCGTAAGGTTTCCCCGATTCCTGTTTTGATTCAGACGGAGAAGTATTCAGAAAGTCCGGTGATGTATTCCCAACGATACTAAGTCCCGGATAATACTCAAGAATGCCAAGTGCACCCATGGCTTTCAGAGCAAATTCTGTTTCCTTTTCGGAAGCTGAATATGATTTCCTGTCCATGGATTTTGGAATACCGGCAATTCTGAAGACGAATTTTCCTTTTACATCGGCTGACTTAATATCATTGTCTTTTATTTTCTGATTGATGATCCCATAACCGGCATAAACTATTGGACCTTCAACTTCAATACCCTGTGAAGTTGTTTTTGAAATAAAATCAACATTCCTGGTCAGTTTGATGGTTCTGAAAGTTTTATCAGACGAGCTTTTGACTTCAAGCACCGGTTCATCAGATTCAACAGATTTAACAAGAACAAAATTCTGAAAATATGTGCGTTCGTTGTCAAGTGTATTTTTCGTCATTGCAATGTCTCCTGCAGGCTTAACACCATATAATTGCAGCATGCTTGCTATATAGTCGGCTGCCTTGTATTCTCCTTTTTTCCCGGCTTCCCTTCCTTCCATCCAATCTGATGCAATGAAACCAACCTGGGCTTTTATTGCATCCATTGTTATACCGTTAAGTCCTTTTTTCTCTGGTGTAATTTGTCCGGCTGCAGGAAAGACACAGATAATAAACAATGCAAAATAGGGCAGAAAACTTTTCCTGATGAGGTTCATAATATTTTCTTTTTGTTTTTTGAAGTTCCAAGGTAATATAAAAATAACTTTCAACAGGAAATTAAAGTTTAACACACAGGCTTTTTTTGATTCTTGAGGCATACAGATAAAATTAATGAGGATAGAAAATATTATTATTGAAATGAACTTCGTTATAAGTTCAATGCAACAATTTAGAATATAGCATATTATAAAACCTGCGATAAATTTCTTACATTGCATGTTGAATTAATCATAAACAGACTGAAAATGAAATATATGCCGGCATGTCTTATTTCAATAATCCTGATGTTTTCAGGTTTTCCCTGTCCAGCTCAGATCACTGTTTCTGATAAGCCATCTGATAAAACGGTTGTTTTCGGAAACAGCAAACTCCGGTTTACTCTCGATTATGATAAAAAATGCGTTATCACAAACCTGGTTGCTAATGACGAACAGGTAATTTCAGGGAAAAATGGAATCGTGTCAGGTATACGGACTCCGGTTTCAGAATTTTCAACATCAAATCTTACTGAGTCTCCGGGGATTGATATTGGCAAAAACCAGATAACAGTTACAGGTATTAATTATGGGAACAGTGAAGCAACAGTGAGTGAGATCTGGAAAATTTTTATTTCGGACAGCTCTGTTAGATTTGATATAGAACGATCTGTTAATAAAGAATTTATAGCCGAAGAAGTTTTCTTCCCGGTGATAAGTTTTGACAGGATCACTACCTGGGAAGGGGCTTTTACAGGGTATGGCGGACTAGCCTGGTTCTACCTTTTCAATGAGAGATTATGCACTTACGGAGTTCATTCAGGCTATTCTGCTTTCTGGAACAGCACTACCGGTAATGGGTTGGTTGTTTCAGCATCTGTTTCAGGCAGGGAAACAGTATCAAAATTTACACGTGACGAAGATGACAGGCTGATATATTCTGTATCTGTTTCCGATAAAAAAATGAACTACAGATATGACGAAGGTACCTTAAGAAGAAGATTTGTGCGGGGAAAAACAGATGTATGGGACAGCTTTTCAGTGCCTGCGGGAAAATACACCGAATCAGTCAGCTTTTCATGGATGAATTACAGCGAGGAGTACAACAGGGGCCGATTTAAAGGCATAAATGGGAATCAGGTCACCTCACTATTGAATACCATTGCAAGGATTGGCGTTATTGATGAGAACCTTTTTGGAGGCAACAGCTGGCACACACCTTATGGACCGATATGTCTGCATGAGCAATATATTGGTCAGATGGGACTGGCAATCAATGACGATAAATATCTGGAAGGTTATAAAAATTGTCTTGAGTTCTATAGGGATAATGCAATTTCAGATGATGGAAGGGTACTGTCACGTTGGGCCTATACAGACGGTGATGCCATGAGCGGAACAGTTAACAAGAACGGGTTTTATGAAGCCCAGTGGGGATATTTGCTTGACTCCAATTCAGATTTTGTTACCAATGTGGCTGAAATTTATGATCAATGCGGTGATCTGGAATGGGTGAAACAATTCAAGCCGGCATGCGAAAAAGCACTTGAATACCTGTTGAATCGTGATGAAAACGGCAATCATCTTGTGGAAGTAATGACCGATAGCCACATAGAGAAGAAAGGCAGCGACTGGATTGATATTATCTGGGCTTCATATGAAAATGCCTTTATAAATGCCAAACTTTACTATGCACTTACATTATGGACTGACATTGAGAAGCAGTTAGGAGATAATCAGAAAGCATCTCTTTATTCCGATTTTGCTTTCAGGCTAAAAGAGAGTTTCAATAAAACAATTGAAGAAGGAGGTTTCTGGAATAATAAAGATAAGTGGTATATATATTGGATTGACAAGGATAAATCTGTTCACGGAAATAATCTTGTAATACCTGTAAATTTCATGGCAATTGCTTATGGCATATGCGATGATGACCTCAAACGGAAAGCAATTTTAGATAGGGTGGAACAGCAGATGCAAAAGGAGAATCTGTTTGCGTGGCCATTAAACCTGTACACTTATGAGGAAGGTGAAGGTAATGACTGGCAATTTCCTTTTCCCCAGTACGAAAATGGTGACATCTTTCTTTCCTGGGGAGCAATAGGAGTGGAAGCTTATGCTGCTTATAAACCGGAACTTGCACTTAAATATATTGAGAATATTCTCGAAAGATATGATAAGGATGGGTTAGCTTTTCAGCGCTATGGAAGGCTGAAACAGGATGGACTTGGTGATGATATTCTGGCTGGGAACAGCCTTGCTGTGGTAGGCTTGTATAAATCTGTTTATGGAATTAATCCTCTGTATAACAGGCTTTATCTCAATCCTCATTTACCTGAAAAGCTTTCCGGAACAGTGCTGAATTATAATTTCCGGGGTAAAAAATTGAAAATCGGATTGGATTTGGATGTATTCTCAATTTCAGATGACAGGTTTACTCTCATTTCAAAGAAGGATTTTGGATTCAATGTCGTGGAGAATGATCTGTTGTATTTCAATTCAGATGAGAAAACCTGTTCGTTGAAGGCACACGCATCTGATGCAATGAATCTGGCAGTTGAAATAATTAAATGGAATGAAAATGTAATCCATTGGAAACATAACATGTCGGGAAAAAAAGATAAAATATCCTATTCAATATATAATCTGGATAAAACCAGAAACTATGAAATATCAGTTGATGATAAGACAATAACAAAGAAAACAGATATGAATGGGAGCTTAATGCTTGAAAATGTGATTGATGCAAATTCAGAAATAAGAATAAAAATAAAGTAAAAATTTGCAACACTGATAATCATGTAAAGATTTGTTATAATTATGTTAAACTTATTAATTGTGGTTGTACTAATATTGTATCGCGAAAGCATGCTTTAAGTTGAAATAAATTTATTTGTTAAACTAATACCGTAAAAGATGAAAAAGATATTAATTGTCGTTCTCGTAGCATTCATTGCATTACCTGCGTTCTCACAGGTAAAGTTTGGAATTAAAGTTGGAGCAAGTACAAGCACTGTACCAACATATGATTTTTCAACAGGAGCAAATAATATTCATGCTCTTGATGATGCAGCATGGGGTTTTAATGCAGGTGTATTTCTCCGTGCCCAGCTCGGATTCATATATCTTCAGCCTGAAATCAACTTCACTACTACATCTTATGATTATAATGTGACAACAGCATCTATAGATGAAATCAGGAAACAAAGATTCAACAGACTGGAAATACCGTTACTGGTGGGAGTTAAACTTGGACCAATCAGACTTTATGCGGGTCCGTCAGCAGTTGTGCCAATGGGGAAACCGGCGAATCTTCTGGATGAGGACAATTTTGATGACATGTACATGGGAACAACTTTCGGGTATCAGGCCGGGGTTGGTATCGATATTTTAAATACCATTACTCTTGATGCAAGGTATGGCGGAAGCCTGGCCAAAGAATTTGGCGACGATGTAGCAATTGGAGATCAGACATTCAATCTTGACCACCGGCAGCCATATTTCAATCTGTCCCTGGGTATAATGTTCTGATACAGTTAATTACAACAATATAAAAGTTATTTTCAGCCTTACTGGTCTGGATATAACTTTTATTGGTTACATAAACAGAAGGGCAACTACTTTGAAAAAAGCATTTTTGCTGCAACCAGGATGAGAAGGATTCCGAAAATTTTCTTCAGCATATTTTGCGGAATAGTTAAAGCAAATTTTGAACCAAAATAGGAACCAATAATAAAAGCTGCTGCAAGTATTAATGCAAATTTTATGTTCGCCTGCCCTGCCTTGTAATAATTATAGGCAGCAAAAATTCCAATCGGTGGAAGCATTACGGCAAGACTGGTTCCCTGGGCCATCTGCTGGCTGAATCCCATAAAGTATACAAGAGCAGGGATCATAATTATAGCACCACCTATACCAAGCATACCGGCCATTACACCAGTGATTACTCCTATTATTATAAGCATAATTAGCATTGAGGCTGGCATATTCATGTATTTTAAATTAATGAAATCGATGCAAATTTATAAATATTTTGTTGACTTGGAAAGATGCAGCCATTGAATGGACGGCATTTAATTTGCGACTTTAAACTATATGCCTAAATTTGCAACCTGATAATTGGGTTATGAGCAGAAAAAAGATTCTGTATATTCTTGGAGGGTTGGCTCTGACAGCGCTTGCTTCCGCATTTTTTATCTATAAATCATTATTCGGGTTAAAGATTTCTACTGCAGAAAATGGTGTAAATCTTTATATTCCTACAGGAGCGGTATATAGCCAGGTACTAGATTCTCTCAACTCAAACATTATAATTAAAAATCAGAAAGTATTCAACTGGTTAGCAAACAAGAAAAAATTCCCATCCCAGGTAAAGGCCGGCAAATATCATATTTCCAATGATATGAGCTATGATCAGGTAATTAATCTTCTTCGTTCAGGCAGACAAACCCCGGTTAAGGTAACCTTCAGTATCATAAGAACTCTTAATGATCTGGCAGGAAAAGTTGGAGGTCAGATTGAATCCGATTCTTCAAGCCTGATGAATTTTCTTAATGAGCCTGAAAATTACCGGAGTGATGGCTTTTCCAGAGAAACTGTTATATCGGTTTTTATACCAAATACATATGAGTTCTTCTGGAATACAAGCGAACAAGGCTTTTATAAGCGTATGTTGAAAGAGCATAAAAAATTCTGGAATGAAGACAGGCTGGCTAAAGCTAAAGAAAAAGGTCTTACCCCTGTAGAAGTTTCCATTCTGGCTTCCATCATCGATGATGAAGTTGTGAAAGCTGAAGAGAAACCACGTATTGCGGGTGTTTATCTGAACAGGCTCAAGATAGGCATTCCCCTGCAGGCCTGTCCGACAATAAAATTTGCCATGAATGATTTTACTATAACAAGAGTACTAAGTAAGTATCTTAAAATTGAATCACCATATAATACATACAAATACAGAGGTTTTCCTCCGGGTCCGGTCGGCTGTCCTACAATACAAGGTATTGAAGCTGTGCTTAATGCAGAAGATCATGATTATATTTATTTTGCTGCAAAACCTGATTTTTCCGGGACTCATAATTTCTCCAGGACGCTTGCTGAGCATAACAGGTTTGCGGCTTTGTACCAGAGAGAATTGAATAAAAGAAAGATTTTCAGATAGGTCCGACTATCTCTACTTCTCTATCAAGTTCAATATTAAACTTTTCAAAAACAGATTGCTTTATCTTTTCGGAAAGATCATAGATTTCCTTTCCTGATGCGTTACCTGTATTAATCAGTACGAGTGCCTGATTTTCGTGAACTGCTGCGGCCCCTGATTTTTTCCCCTTCCAGCCGCATTGTTCTAAAAGCCACCCTGCTGCTATCTTTGTTTTACCGGTTGTCTCCGGATAGAAAGGCATCAGGGGATATTTTTCCTTCAAAATATCAGCATATGCACTTGCGATAACAGGATTTTTGAAGAAGCTGCCTGCATTACCTGTAACCTGCGGATCGGGTAATTTGCTCCTTCTTATATTGATAACAGCCTGCCTTACATTCCTCAGGCTTAATTCTCCAAGCTTACCAATCTCAGCATTCAGCGATCCGTAATTCAGTCTGTACTCCGGGCTGGTTCTTAATCTGAAGAAAACCCTGGTAACAAGAAATTTCCCTTTATATTCCTGTTTGAAGATACTGTTCCTGTAGCCAAACATGCATTCTCCGTTACTGAATTCCCTTATTGAACAGTCATCGATGGAAACAGTTCTAACTTTCTCGATCACATCTTTTGCTTCAATTCCATAAGCGCCAATGTTTTGTATCGGTGATGCGCCTGTAAGTCCCGGAATAAGTGACAGGTTTTCAATCCCCCCATTGCCATTACTTACACTCCATTCAACAAATTCATCCCAGTTTACACCTGATCCTGCTGATACGATTACATATTCCGGTGTTTTTTCTTCAATTTTGATTCCTCCGATCCCTGAATGAATGATTGTGCCATCGAAATCAGCAGTGAACAGGATATTGCTTCCACCACCAAGTATCAGCAATGGTTTCTTCAATGATTTGCTTTGATGAAGAACTGAAATTGCATCTTCTTCTGTTTTTACTTTGATTAGAGTGGATGCTTTGTAATCAAGTCCAAAAGTATTATAGTTTTTCAGGGAAACATTTTTATAGATCATTATCTTAATTTTCCGTGTAAAAATAGCAGTTAACCGCAAAGATCACAAAGGTTAGAGAAAAGATCGCAAATGGCCCCATATTATATTTGAATGCCCCTTTGGCTGATTTATTATTATTTTATCTTTTCCTTTATATGAAAATTAATTTTCTATTTTTGCACATCGTTTTTTATCGCATTAAGTGATCTAATATAAGAATTTGGCAATGTATTTTTTTTTGCTATAATCAATTATTAGATGATCAGATTCAAGTTGTCAATCTTAATTATTACCTTACTTTGCGAGTCTAAACATTGTTAATCAGAATGTTTGATGATTGATTTTAAAGGATTATTGAATTTATCTTCTCTAGTGACTATTGCTGCGATATTTCTGTTATGTTTTATCCCACTGAAGTATAAATCTCACGCAGCCATCTTAGCGGTAATTTTAAACGTAATTATTACTAGTTTCCTGGCCTTTAAAGGGCTTGTTGGCGAAACCATTTCTTTTTCATTGGAAGGCAATAGTTTTCTGGCGTATATTCCTGTAAAGATTGACAGACTCTCGGCATGGTTCATCCTGATCATTAATTTCACCTCTCTGACTGGAGTTTTATTTGGCTCCGGATACCTCAGGGCTTATAATGAAACAGCTTCCAAACTTACTCTCCACTGGAGTTTGTTCATCTTGTTTCATCTTTCCATGGTTTGGGTGTGCATTTTACAACACGGCTTTGCGTTTTTGGTGGCTTGGGAAATAATGTCAATAACTTCTATGTTGTTGGTTATATTCGACTTTCACAAACCGGAAACATTAAAGGCAGGGATCAATTATCTGGTCCAGATGCATATTAGTGTTATTTTTCTTACCATTGGATTTATCTGGGTTTATTTTCAAACGGGTTCGTTTAGCTTCGAGGCTTTTCAAACGTTTTTTGGTTCAAACAGTAATATCTGGTTATTCCTGATTTTCTTTGCCGGTTTTGGAATCAAGGCAGGGTTTATTCCATTGCATACCTGGTTGCCTCATGCACACCCGGCAGCTCCATCTCATGTATCAGGAGTAATGTCGGGTGTAATTGTAAAACTCGGTATTTATGGAATTTTCAGGATTATCTCTTTTCTGGAAGCTGACTTTTTATTACTGGGTGAAATTGTTCTGACAGTTTCACTGTTAACTGGTGTTTATGGTATTCTGAACGCTGCCATTCATAGCGATTATAAACAAATGCTTGCTTATTGCACTATTGAAAATATTGGAATTATTGGCATAGGTATCGGACTTGGACTCATGGGTATGGGAAATGGATCTGCACTTTTATATTACCTGGGTTTTGGAGGTGCATTATTGCATGTGCTGAATCACTCTCTTTTTAAATCTTTGCTATTTTATTCGGCGGGTTCTGTTTATCAACAAACTCATACACGCGACATGAATAAGCTTGGAGGACTTATTAAGCATATGCCTAAAACAGCCGTTTTTTTTCTGATCGGTTCGATTGCGATTGGTGGGATGCCTCCGTTCAACGGATTTGTTTCAGAATTCATTTTATATAGCGGCCTATTGGAAGGATTGAAAACGGGAACAATCAGCAATGCAAGTTTACTGGTAGTTACACTTGGCGGACTGAGCATTATTGGCGGTATTTCAGTTTTAACTTTTACCAAGACATTTGGAACAATTTTTTTAGGGGTCGAGAGAATTCCCCTGAAGCATCAGCCGTCCGAAGTGTCTTTCATTATGTTACTTCCACAATATCTTATTGTTTTAGTCATGCTCAGCATTGCTTTCTTTCCACAATTATACCTGGCTGCAATAAACAATATATTATATGGATTTAGTAATTCAGTTTCACTGGCTGGTGCTTCAAACTGGTCAGGTTATCCGGGTAGGATAGCCAATATCAACTTTTTTTCGCTGCTTTTTGTGTCAGTTACTTTATTAATATGGATTATCCGTACAAAATTTATGGTGCACAACAGGCAGATTATGGAACCAACCTGGGGCTGTGGCTATATAGCCCCAAACAGCAAAATGCAATACACGGGAAAATCATATTCGAAATCGCTTGGTAAAATTTTCTCTTTCCTTCTGGTTGAAGAAAAGAAATACAATGAATTGGTAAAAGGAGAAATATTTCCTCAACGTAGAAAATACCAATCGCATTATCACGATTTCTTTGAGCATCGGTTTTTAAATTACATAACCCATCGATTAGTTTACGCGGCAAATTATTTTAAATTCATTCAAAATGGACGGGTACAATCTTATGTTTGGTATGGAATTGTATTTATGATTTCCATTTTTTTACTGACTGTTTTAAATGTATTGAAATGAACCTGATCAAGGTGTTTTTGGCATTAGCGGTCTTAACAGCATTTATTATTCCCTGGCTCCAGGTGAAGTGGAAAGGAATTGTATTGTTTTCCGCTATTGTATTAAACACTTTGATTTCATCATCTTTTGCACTGTCGACCTTAACCGGCCAGTACTTTGAATTCACTTTTGCCGGGAGCCTGGTAACCGGACCGGTAAACCTTCGGATTGATGCACTTTCGGGTTGGTTTATCCTGATTATCAATTTTATATTTGTGACAGGGACTTTCTATGGCCTGTTCTATATGAAGGCTTATCAGAAACAAAAAAATAACCTCACCCTCCATGCTATTGCTCTCATTTTCCTTTATACGTCTTTAATCAGTCTTTGTACCATACAAAACAGCATTGTTTTCCTGATTGCTTGGGAAATAATGGCACTGTCAGCTTTTCTTGCTGTAATATTTGAGCACGAAAAAATGACCACGCTTACTTCAGGTATCAATTACCTCATTCAATCGCACATATCCATTGTGATACTGATGTTTGGCTTTATTTGGATTGCCATCAAAACAGGCAGTTATGATTTTAATGCCATTACAGAATATACCAATGCAAATCCGGGAGCATCAGGACTGGTTTTATTTTTTTGTTTGTTCATCGGGTTTGCCATTAAAGCCGGATTTATTCCTTTTCATTCCTGGCTGCCTTATGCACATCCGGCTGCCCCGGCTCACATCTCCGGAATCATGTCGGGGGTAATAATTAAAATCGGAATTTTCGGAATCCTGAGAATGATCACCCTTATTAAGGCAGATTATTACTCTATTGGTATTGTAATCATGATATTTTCAGTTTTATCAGGCTTGTATGGTGTGATGCTGGCCATCATCCAGCACAACCTGAAAAAACTGCTGGCATACCACAGCATTGAAAATATTGGTATTATCGGGATGGGAATCGCAATTGGCTGCATTGGTCTGGGCAAAGGAAATTACATGCTCGCTTCCCTTGGATTTGCCGGTGGTCTGTTGCATGTGGTTAACCATGCTCTTTTCAAATCGCTATTATTTTTTACTGCCGGAAATGTTTACCAGGCAACACATACCTTATCTATTGATCATTTGGGCGGTTTGATCAAAAAGATGCCACAAACTGCTTATCTATTTTTGATTGCAGCCATTGCCATTTCAGGAATTCCGCCCTTCAATGGTTTTATTTCAGAGTTCATCATTTACAGTGGATTCTATTATTGGATGCAGGATTCTTTGCTTGGACCGTTGATGACGATTATATTCTCGGTTCTGGCTTTGGTTATGATTGGTGGTTTGGCCATGTTATGCTTTACCAAAGCTTTTGGAATTGTCTTCCTTGGTAATCCGCGACAGACTTTTCAGCACGAAGTTAAAGAGGTACCTTTCCTGCAATTGCTTCCGCTTTATTTCATCGCATTTTTCATTGTGTTCATTGGTGTATTTCCGAAATTATTCCTGAATTTGCTTTCTCAGCCCGTACAGTTAATGGCGGGCAGTATGCAGTCTGCTGACTTTTTTTATCATGAAGAAATAGTGCAGATGCTGCACCCTGTTACCTGGGGGATCTGGATTTTTATAATAATAATCTTATCCATTTTTGGAATACGAAAAGCAGTTCAAGCCAGAAGACCAGTGGTATCCGGAGCAACATGGGGTTGCGGGTATGTGGCGCCAACCAGAAAGCTTCAGTACACGGCAAGTTCTTTTGTTCGCCCATACAGCAAATTATTCCGCCCATTTTTGCTTTCAATGAAAAACGAAAAAGAAATCAAGGGCGTATTTCCTTCAGGAGGTTCTTACAAAACCCGAACCTACGATCGGATTGAAAAATATTTGATTGACAGACCGTTAGCAGCATATAGGTCGTTTTTAGGAAAATTTCTGTTTCTTCAGAACGGTAATCTGCAATTCTATATTTCTTATGGGATCATCTTTATCATTTCGGTAATTTGTATCCCATTTTTTTATGATCAGATCATTTTACTTATTAAATTTTTAAAGCAATTGTAATAATGTTGAGTATAATCCTGATTCTTATTGCAAGTCTGTTTTTTACCGGAGTTATTATTCGGGTAAAAAGCCTGGCCTCAGGTCGAAAGGGGCCGGGTATTTTCCAGCCCATTAAAGATGTTTTGCGGCTTTTTAGAAAAGGAGTTGTTTACAGTGATACTACAAGTTTTGTATTTCAGATAGCACCCACAATCTATTTTTCGTCTGTCATTATGGCTATGCTGGTTGTTCCGTTCGGGCAATCGAAGGGATTGATAAGTTTTAATGGTGATTTTATATTTTTTGCATACGTATTGGCTATCGGCAAATTCTTCAGCATTATTTCGGCTTTAGACACCGGAAGCAGCTTCGAAGGTATGGGTGCCAGCCGTGAAGCACTTTATTCAATGTTTGCCGAACCGGCTTTTTTCATACTGATTGGTTCTCTCGCCCTCCTTACCGGATACACATCATTTCATGATATGTTTACCGCTTTGCATATTGGCTCTTATATCAGCTATGCTTTAGCCATACTTGGGACATTTGTCCTGCTGATGGTTGCGATGGTTGAAAATAGCCGAATGCCGATTGACGATCCTAAAACACACCTGGAACTTACAATGGTACATGAAGTTATGATTCTTGACAACAGTGGGTTCGATCTTGGCCTGATCCTTTCTGCCGGCTATTTGAAATTTGCTATTTATGGAGCACTGGTTGTCAACCTGTTTATCGGGATTTTTCCTTTCCAGTATTCTATCCCGATGTTTTTTGTCATTCAAATAGTTCTGGCTACAGGAGTCGGATTAATAGAATCATTTATGGCACGTTTCCGGATGAGCCACAATGCCCAGTTTATTTTTGTACTGACTTCGGTAAGTCTGCTTATTTTCTTTGGCACTTTACTTATTCTTGGAAAATTTGCTTAACCTGTAAATTCGATCTATATGATAGATGTATTACTTATTACTTTCATTATCAGCCTGTTTTATATAGCTATTGCAAACAGGATGATGACCTATATAAAAGTGCTGGCCTTCCAGGGTGCGTTGCTTTTTGTGGTAGTCTTTCTTCAATTGAACGAAATAAATCCAATAAACCTTGCTTTAATTTTGCTCGAAACCATTGTCTTCAAATCAATAGCCGTGCCTCTGTTTATGGCTTATGTTCTGAAACGCAATAAGATTACACGCGAAGCGGAGCCCTTTCTGCCCAACTTTGTTTCACTGATTATTACCACTTTCATTGTCGTGATTACGATTTTACTGGCAAATGGTGTAGAAAGTGTCAAACTTGACAAAATATTTTTTGTTGTTGCGCTCTCATCGCTTTTCACCGGGTTGTATTTTATTGCTACCAGACGAAAAATTATTACCCATGTCATTGGATACCTGATTATTGAAAATGGTGTATTCGTTCTGTCCCTGGCAGTTGGAAACGAAATGCCCATGCTGGTGAATCTTGGGATTATGCTTGATATTTTTGCCAGCGTGCTCATCCTTGGCATTTTCCTGAACAAGATAGGAGATGTATTTAAAGATGTGGATGTGGACCAGTTAAGTAATTTGAAGGACTATTAATTAAAGAACCATGATAGGAATATATCTGATAGGAGCTTTTTCAATAGCACTTATCTTATTTTTAAACCGGAACAAAAAGATAGCTTTTATTTTGCTCGGGATCTTTCTGATCCTTCAGGGAATATTAACGGTTCATGCCTGGTTAAACTTTCATTCAACCGAATGGACATACTTCACATACGATTCATTGGCTGTATTGCTTCTGTTCACATTGGGAATCATTACAGTACCTGCTATTATTCATAGTCATATATATCTGGAAGACCAACCCGCCCCGCCCAGTTCAAGGGCAATTTATTATGCTGCGATTGTATCACTCATAACCGCAATTAGTGCCGGCTATTTAGCCAATCACATCGCTGTAATCTGGATCTTCACTGAAATTACGACATTGAGTGCATCTGCACTTATTTATCATCACCGGAACAAGCTGGCATTGGAAGGTACATGGAAATATGTTTTCATCTGCGCCATAAGCATAACTTTTGTATTTATTGGAATATTGTTTTTAAGCCTTTCGCTCGAACATGCCGAATCCGATGATCTGTCGTTTAAAAACCTGTTAACCAATGCATTCAGCTTAAATCCATTTTGGTTACGACTTGCCTTCCTGTTTATTTTTACCGGATTTACTGCAAAAATGGGTCTGGTGCCCATGTTTACCGCTGGGATTGATGCTAAGGATAAAGCACCGGCTCCTGCAGGTGCACTACTTTCAAGCGTTTTGATGAACCTCGGGTTTGTCGGCATATTTCGTTTTTACATTGTCATTGCCAACACGCCACTTCACCATTGGTCTAACCTGGTTATCGGCATTGCAGCTTTCCTTTCTGTATTTGTAGCCACAGTATATATGATCAAGGTGAAAAACCTTAAGCGCATGATGGCTTATTCAAGTATTGAGCATATGGGTTTGGTAATGCTGGGTATTGTCGCGGGCGGAATTGGTTATTATGCGGCCATTCTTCACATTATTCTTCACGCTTTTGTGAAATCGAGTCTTTTCTTCCAATTCACCCAGTTGTACAGGGTTTTCCAGAGTAAAAGCATTTACCATGTGGGTAATTATTTCAAATACAATACGAGTGGTGCAATGGTGCTTTTATTGGGATTTATCAGCGCCACCGCCATGCCACCTTCTGGTCTGTTTGTGAGCGAATTCCTGATTTTCAGATCTTTATTTGAAGCTCATCAGATCATATTGCTTATAGTGGTTTTGCTTTTGCTGACAATGATCATATGGGCATTCGGGAAGAATATATTTAAAATACTTTTTATTCCACCCATTGGGTTCGATGAATCGAATGTTCCGGTAATAAGCCCATGGGAATCATCGTCACAGTTTATACTTCTGGCGCTTGCCGTTTATCTGGGTTTAAACCCTCCGGCAGAATTTGTGCAATTGATTAATGAGAGTATAATGTTATTACCAAAATATTAAAATTATGGATTACATAGCCATAAAAAATAATCAGACGATTCCGTTATCAGCTATTCCTGAAGCAGGTTACGATGAATTTCTGATACTTAATACCGGGTTTTTTATCGACTCTCCGGAAAGGCATTGCGTCAATTATTTTGGTTACCGGACAGGCCTTCAGGTTAAACTGATTTGTTGCATTGCTGACGACAATTCACACGAAATATTTGTTTCCTCCAGCTTGGTGCAAACTTCCAGCAAACTTGAATCGTTTACTGCCCGGAATTTCAACTTCGAAAAGTTCGAGCGCGAAATTCATGAGAACTTTGGAATTGGTTATAAAGATCATCCGTGGCTAAAACCGGTGCGTTATGCCAAAAACCGGGCCGATCAATCCAAAACCATTGCCAACTATCCATTCTTCTCTATCGAAAGCGATGAGCTTCACGAAGTTGGTGTTGGACCCATTCATGCCGGGATAATTGAACCCGGGCATTTCAGGTTTATCTGCAATGGAGAACAAATACTGCATCTCGAAATTCAATTGGGATATCAGCACCGGGGTATCGAACAACAAATTCTGGAGAAGAAGAAGCTGCTCCAGCGTGCCGCCATTGCAGAAAACATTGCAGGAGATACAGTAGTGGGACATACAACTGCATTCTCGCAGGTATGGGAAAGCTTGTGCGGACATTTAGTTTCGCGAGATACTGAATTTGCCCGCATTTTAGCGAACGAATTGGAACGGATTGCTGTACATACCGGCGATATGAGTGCAGTTTGTACCGACATCGCCTATCAGCTTGGCAGCTCCGTGTTCGGACGTTTGCGTACTCCAATCATCAATTTTATGCAGGAATGGGGAGGCAATCGCTTATCCAAAGGCTTGATCAGACCAGGCCGGAACCAGTTCCCATTTACTCAGGAGCTGGCTAACAGACTGGCTGAAGTTTTAGATAATTATGAACCTGACTTTCTGGAAATGAACTCAGAATTGTTCAAGTTACCCAGTGCACTTTCACGATTTGAAAGAACGGGGATAGTTTTGTATGAAGATGCTTTGACAATTGGCACTGTTGGAATGGCTGCCCGTATGAGTGGGCTGAACAGGGATATTCGTGCTTCTCACCCTTTTGGTCTTTATCCTGAATTGAACCACATTCCGGTTATTAAACATCATGGCGATGTCTATTCACGGGTTCAGATCCGCAGAGAGGAAATTAAACAATCAATGAGATACATCCGGAGACTGATTGCAAATGTTCCGGGAATTGCCGTAAATGAACAGGCATTCAATTCTCCGAAACAAAATTCATTTGCACTTTCACTGGTTGAAGGATGGCGTGGAGAAATTTGTCATTGTGCTATTACCGATGAAAAAGGGGAGCTGGTTTTGTACAAAATAAAAGATCCGTCTTTTCATAATTGGCTGGCTCTTGCATTGGCTGTGCGTAACAACGAAATATCAGATTTCCCGATTTGCAATAAGAGTTTTAACCTGTCCTACGCAGGGCACGATTTGTAATGTTTAAATGGAAAAAATATGTTCGAAAACGTAAAAATAGTTTATCATCAGGGGAAACAATTCATTCCTGATGTAAAAACAGCCAAAGTTCCCGGGATCTTCAGAGGACGGCCCGTGATCAGCACAGAAAAGGTAAATGAGACTGAATTGGCAGAATTGTGTCCTGTTGACGCCATTTCGGTAAATCCGGTAACTATTGATCTGGGAAAATGTATTTTCTGTGGCGAATGTGCAATACGATTCCCGAACAAAATAGTATTTACAACCGATTATAAAATCTCGACCAACGAACGTGTCAGACTTCTGATAAAAGAGGGGGAAGACCAACCCGTGGAAGTTAATTCTGAAATAGTCCGGAGTGAAATTCACAGGGTGCTTCGCCGGTCTTTAAAACTCAGACAGGTGAGTGCCGGCGGAGACAATAGCTGTGAGATGGAACTCAATGCTGCCAACAATGTACAATTCGATATGAGCCGGTTCGGGATTGAGTTTGTAGCATCACCGCGTCATGCAGATGGAATTGTAATTACCGGCCCAATAACTGAAAACATGGCCGAGCCTTTGCAAATTTGTTATGATGCTATTCCTGAACCTAAAATTATTGTTCTGGTTGGAACCGACGCCATTAGTGGCGGGATTTTCGGAAACAGTAGAGCCATTGACCGGAGTTTTCTCGACAAATACCGGGTCGATCTTTACATTCCGGGCAACCCGGCCCATCCTCTTACCATTATTAACGGATTGTTGGATTTGACCCGAAATAAAAAACATTAATCACTCCACAGATCCCTTTAATCCAATATCAGCTGCAACTTCTCTCATTCCTGTAATGCACTCAGTGATCAGGTCATCGAGACTGACTCCGAGCATCTCAGCTCCTTTTTCAATAACCGACCTGTCAACTCCTGCAGCAAATCTCTTGTCATTCCATTTCTTCTTCACCGATCGTGCTTCTATATCCATAACACTTTTTGAGGGGCGTACCAGGGCGCTTGTTGCAACAAGTCCGGTTAACTCATCAATTGCAAAAATGGTTTTTTCCATTAATGTAATAGGCTCAACATCAGTTACAAGACCCCAGCCATGACTCATAACGGCACGTATATATTCGGGAGGCCAGTTATTTTCTGTCAGTATTTTTTCTGTCATCCTGCAGTGCTGGTCAGGGTACATTTCATAATCAAGATCATGGATCAATCCTATGATGCCCCATTTTTCCTCATCCTCGCCTGCTTTTCTGGCCATATGCCTCATTACACCTTCAACTGAAAGAGCATGCCGGTAAAGGCTTTCGGAATTATTATATTTTCTGAACAAGGCAAGAGCTGCCTCGCGTGTTGGTACCGTAGCTGACATAAAAATCGATTTATAATGAAAGAGTTATTTCATTTTAAGGATAGGGATGGTCTTATTTATTCTGCTCCCCCGGATATTAAGGTAATAAGTGGCGGGAGATAATCTTATATCATCAAAAATTATTGTATTCTTACCGCTCACTACTTCAGCCTCTTTTCTGTACATCTGTGATCCCGATGTCCCGGTGATTGATATTGTAAGTTTGTCAGAGCCCCGTGAATTAATGAAGATGGTAAGCTTGTCCTTAAATGGATTTGGAAAGATGACCAGAGA
Organism: Bacteroidales bacterium; assembly: GCA_038325595.1. GTDB lineage: Bacteria > Bacteroidota > Bacteroidia > Bacteroidales > VadinHA17 > LD21. The sequence goes on from JBBQJD010000019.1 coordinate 20,545, forward strand.
ATCTGAAATTTCTGTATTTTCTACAGTTATAAATAATGAATCATTCGGACTGTAATCGTCATGGTTATTATATCCGAATACCAATATGTCATAAATGCCTAACCTGGACATGTCTGTTCTTGAATTAAATGTAACAGTTACAGTATCGCCAAAGGGAATCAATTTATTATTGAAGAGTTGTCGTGTCATAATAAATTGGTTGTCAATATTATATGCAAGGTTGAAGCCATTCAGGGTATCTATGCCTGTATTCAGCACTTTGACTGATATTCTTGCCATACCGTAAGGATCGCGATTAATGGGGGTAACAATTTTTGCAAGCTCCAGATCTTTTTCTACATACCGCACAGATGAAGTATTTGCAAAATCAATCACATCAATCCATGCACAGTTGTTTCCACCCAGTGTCGATGCATCCATTGAAAAGATCCATTCCAATTTATTATAACCGGCTTTGACCGGCACAGCTGTTTTTTCCCAGGATGTCTCTCCTGATTTTCTGAAAACCTCAATATCATTAAGCTTGAAAACCAGATAATCATAACTTTTTTCAGATGAAACTTTATAAAAGAACTTTAGCGTATCATCATCATCATATTTTGTTCTGATAAGTAATGACGATACCCCGTTATGAGTGATGTCGCCCGATCTTGCTGCAATATTTCCATCAACTGTTTCTGATTCAGTGATTATCCAGGGTTTAGTACTCCTGTTTATCCAGGGGAAAGTGCCAAATGATTCAGATTCAAAGCTTTCCCTTATCTTTCCAACCCTGAAGGTGAAATCTTTATTGAGTATATAAGGGGTGCAGTCAAGGATTGAATTTATAGAAATATAACTTCCGGATGAAGTATACTCTGATAGTTTAACCGTTACTGGAATTTCAGTCACTTCTCCGAATTTAATGACTCCTGATTTTACATCTTTATCAACAATGGTTAATTCGGAATTCAGGCTGGAGATTTGAAATTGCCCGGATATATCGCTGCTTCCTTCATTCATGACTTTAAATATAAGCCTGTATGTTTCACCCGGATCGGCAATATTATCACCATTACCTGTAACACTGTCATCGAGAGTGAAATTGATAATCTTCAGATCAGGTGCATGAACAGGAATATCGATATTATAGCTCTTTTCCGTAACATTATCCCTGAGAACCAGTTTGATTGTAGCAATTCCCATATCAGGAACATCATTGGCAACTGTAAATTCAAGATCATCCGTCAGTGTTATTTCTGACCCGGCCCGCAGAGTACCTATATTTCTTGTATTGGTTTTTATGGTTATCCAGTCTGATGCAGATGATATAGTGGCTTGCAGGTTATTTGCATCCTTAATTCCCAGATTGCTGATTTTGATTTTCAGAAATACAGTTTCCCCGTAATCAGCCAGATTGTTGTAATTTCCAACCGAATCGTTAATTTCAGCTGACGCAAGGTTTACGAACTCAGAATTAATTTCAGAAAAATATATTGTTTTTATCAAAGGCAGGTTATTCTGACCTGTAATCACAACAAGGCATGAATCATTATCAATATCCGGTAAGTCGAGCTTAACCGCACCAGAGGCACTGGCGAAGGTTGCATCCCATAATGTATCAAAATGAGATACAGCAACATACGAAAATGGTTTAGAATTAAATGACCATGACCTCAAACCATTTGGCAGGGTATCCGGCAAAGAGATAATATAGGGTTGTGGTTTCCCCAGAATCGGAATTACACTAGGATCGCCGATCAGGTTATACGTCTCCCAGTAGTATCTTTTTCTTGATGTTGTGCTTGAACTTACCGAAAGATTTCCTGCATAATTTATCTGGCCCATCGTATAATACCAGTTTGAAGCAGGTTCATTATGGGTATGAAATAGCCTGTCATAGGCGCCCGGACCAGTAGTACCATAAGTTGGATCAGCTGATATGATTCCTGTTCCAACTGCCCAGTAAAAGTCTTCATCCCAGTAAGAATCATTTGAACATCCTATAAACCCTATTGCGCCTTTTCCGCCTGAAACTACCATCCTGTTTCCAAAAGAGTTCACAATGCTGTATTGCGCTGTTCTGCAGGCATTGCTTATAATAAACGGATACATGTTTCTGTTGATGAATTTTGCGGTATCGGCAACCTTGATGTTCAGATGCAGCCAGCCTGTAGCATCTCCGTGACCTGAATAATTAATAAAAGAAACTCCTTTATTGATTATTTTGACTACAGAATCTTTTGCCGTGGCAGATGCAGGATGATAAAAATGATGTTCTTTAATATTGTTGGCAGTTGTAAGATAATTTGATATTGCATATTTCATCTGTCCGTTCATGTGTTTCGCATAACCTTCATCATAGCCTGCTGATGCCAGGGCATTTGAATGAAAAGTATTTGTATCGGCATACTGGAATTTTTCATACTGGATTATTTTCTGAACGACAGTTTTTAGCTCTGTTGTATCAGCAACCGGAAGCCTTCCTATAAACATTTCAGGTATGTAATCACCATTTCCATCGAATTCGCCATAATACATATCGGTAATGTTTCCGGTACCATACGAAGGAACCTTATTTGTATTGCCGATAATAAGAAGGTATTCAGGTGGAGGATCACTTTCGGATGAAGAATTATATATTCTGCTAAGAGTATCTTTTAATTCTGTATAGTTATTGCCGGCAAGTGAAGCTCCTTTATACAACATTCTTATTTTGAATCCTTTCTGGGTCTTCCATCTGATAAAAGGCTGAAGGTGCTTTCTGAAAGCTGTATCTGTGATGATCACCATTTTTATGGGTTGATCTGTATATCCCGGAACCAGGTCTTCAGTTGTATAGTTCAGAACTCCTTTCTCCAGCGATTCATTGAAAAGTGAAGATTCTGAAAATGCAGATTTTGTCCTCGTCCCCGATTCAGAAAATTCTACAACAATCTTCATTGAAGTGATTACTTCGAGTGTGTTTGATTTGGGATTATATCTTACAGGTGATACATAAAGATTTGCGAGTCTGTTGTTTCTGACTATTCCCAGGTATTCTATTATCACTGTGTCAGTGTGGATTGTCCCCATTGAGGAGTAGGCAGCCTTGTCAATCCTGAATTCGGGTTTTTTCTGAAATGGTTCCTTTATTTCCCCTTCCTGTGCAGGAAAAATAATTCCAGCAATCTTTTTTCCTGAAGGCTTAATCACTTTTGATCTGACTTCCGTTATCCTGACTGAATATTCCGAACCCTCAGGAACAGTAATCAAATGACTGAGAACCGGGAGCTGGGGTTTGCCTGTATTAGAGGAAGAAACATGTCCGGGTATTGTTACTTTGTAAAAAACACCATACTCATTAGTTATGTTTTCAATATCCAGTTCAGATACAGAATAGTTAATTGTCAGGGACTGGTTACCCCTAATGGCATCAATAGTCTCAATATTACCATTATCAAACTGGTATTTGAAACTTTTTCCTGCCTGTCCGCTGGAAGATGCTGCAAAAAGCAGAAAAACGGCTATGAAAATAGCATGTTTGTTCTTCCCTAAACGCATCATTGTTAATTAATTAACATAACCTAAATTCTTTAGCAAGTTATTAAAATTTGAAAATAAAATAGCTGGTTTGAGGATAAATTTGATGAAACTCAAAAATGATATTATGAACAAATGCAAAAACAAATGCAATAAATTACTGTCCGGCACTGTTTTTAAAATAATTTTTCCACTCAATTCACGAACATAAAACACTTAATTATAGTTAAAGAAGAATTGAGATCATTCAATTATTTGTATATTGTGGCACCAATAAAACATATCATGATTAACTATTACTTAAACAGAGCTTTAGGGATCTTTTTAACCTTAACTGTTATTGCAATGAATAAGCCGGTTTATGCCCAGGAAATTCCTGCTTTTGACAAAATAAGTACCTCAGCAGGGATTGTTGAAACTCATTTTATTGGCCATGGATCGCTCATGTTCAAGGTAAATGGCTATTCCATTTTCATTGATCCTGTTAGTAGTTCCGGAGACTATGAATTTCTTCCGAAAGCTGATTTGATACTTATTACCCATGAGCATGGCGATCATATGGATCCTGATCTGATCGAGAAACTAAAGAAAAGAGAAACACTTTTATTCTGCAATAAAAACACCACAAAAACCATCCCATGGGGAATGGATATGAGTGAAGGCGACAGGCAGGAAATAAATAATATAGTTATCGAAGCAGTTCCTGCCTATAATATTGTAAATGAGCGTGCTCCTGGGCAACCTTATCATCCGAAGGGAGAAGGGATCGGGTATATTCTTACAATAGGCGGGAAGAGATTTTATATCGCCGGTGATACCGAAAATACACCTGAGATGAAAGCCTTGAAGAACATAGATGTTGCATTCCTTCCTATGAATCTTCCCTATACAATGACTCCGCAAATGGTTGCCGATGCAGCTAAGGCTTTCAAACCAAAGATCCTCTATCCATACCATTTCGGAGAGACCAATACCGATGAATTAGTCAATATTTTGAAAGACAGCGGGATTACAGTAAGAATAAGAAACTTGAAATAATATAGTTTTATGGGATACATTGACAGAAGAAGCTTTCTCAGAGCAGGAATCGCAGGAGCAGCAGGAATGGTTGCACTTTCACCTTTAAAAGCAGCAGCACCAAAAAACGAAGAAGCAGATATAATCTGCAGAACTCTTGGCAAAACAGGATTGAAGGTACCGGTAATTAGTTTTGGAGTTATGAGAGCTGACAATGCAAATCTTTGTAAAGCTGCATATGAAAAAGGTATTAAGCTGTTCGACACTGCTAATGGATACCAGAACGGGAATAATGAAACCATGCTTGGAAATATTCTGAAGGATTATCCGAGAGATTCCTTTTTTCTTGCAACAAAAGTTAAACCTGTTACAGATAAAGAGGGGAGGCCCAACAACGAAACGACTGTTGAAGATTTTATGAAAAAATTCGATACCAGTCTTTCTAGGTTAAAAATGGATTATGTTGATATCTTGTATGTTCACAGTGTGAGTCACCCCGATATGCTTGAATTCAAACCCATTCTTAAAACAATTAAAAAGCTGAAAAAAGAAGGAAGGATAAGGTTTGTAGGCTTTTCAACCCATTCAAATGAAGCAAAAGTTATTAATGCTGCAGCTGAAACAGACAACTGGGATGTAATTCTTACTGCTTATAATTTCATGCAGACCTATATAGATGACTTAAAGAATGCAATCAGTAAGGCAAGTAAAGCCGGAATAGGTATTGTTGCTATGAAGACAATGGCAGGCGGAGGATTTTTCGATAAGGAAAAAACCAAACCGATCAATACAACAGCAGCATTGAAATGGGCTTTATCAAACCCGGATATTCATACCACCATTCCGGGGATGACAGAATTTGACCAGCTTGATCTGAATGTAAAAATACTTTCAAATATAACTTTGACCGATCAGGAGAAGAATGACCTGATTGTTCCAACCGCCGAAACCGGTCTTTTCTGTACTTCATGCAATAAATGCATCCCGGCATGTCCCGGAAACCTTCCTGTGCCGGATCTTATGAGAGCATATATGTATGCATATGGTTATTCAAATCCTGCAATGGCGTATTCACTGCTGAGTGAGCTTGGTACATCAGATAATCCATGCAGGGAATGTGAAGTATGCAGTGTAGTTTGTACAAAGAACTTCAGGATAAAAGAAAAGATAACAGATATTTCAAGGCTCAGAAATGTGCCGGTGGAGTTTCTTACATAATATTTTCTGACTTATTATTATCCTAACCTTATAATGAATCTGAATGATGAGAAATACTTTTATTGCAGGATTGCTCTTAATCCTGCTATCCAGTCCTGCAATGTGCCAGGACTTTTCCTTTCCTGAACTTGAAGGTTTTAAGAAAAACACCACCTATCCTGTCTTTAAACCTGAGAACCTGTGGGATTTCATCAACGGAGCAGCTGATACTTATCTCTCGCTTGGATTTGTTGAATTGCATGTTGCAGAATACAGGAAAGGTAAAAACACCATAAAGCTTGAAATATACCGACACAGCGATAATGCAATGGCTTTTGGTATTTATTCAACCGAGCGTTCTCCTTCATTCCGTTTTGTAAATCTGGGAGCACAGGGATACGTAGCCGATGGTGCAATAAATTTTTTCAAGGGCAATTATTATGTCAAGATAAGGACATATTCTACAAAAGAAAAGATAAGACAATCGGCTGAATCACTTGCACTTAAGGTTTCCAATATGCTTGAGGGAAGTTCTGAAATGCCTTCAGCGCTTTCCAGGTTTCCTGCAACAGGGAAAAAACAGAATGAGGAAACATATATTAATGAAAGCGTACTCGGACATAAGTTTCTGACCAGGGCTTACAAGGCAGTTTATGAAGCAGGCGCCGATAATTTTGCGGTTTTTATCATTGAAAACAATTCTCCTTCAGAAACTTTCAGGTATGCTGAAACATATCTTAAAGCAACCGGGATCGAACCTCTTGAGGCAGACAGCGGTAAATATATGCTGAATGACGGATACAACGGTACTATCTTCCTTGCGTGGAAGGATAATACAATAGTTATTATTTCAGGATTACCGAAAGATCAGGCGGAAGTTGCTGACCGGTACTCTTCTGAAATTCTTAAATAATTACGAATACCATTCTCTTTCCCTGGTTCCGAGAGTTGCAAGAATCTGGCTTGCAGTGTTTACATTATCAATAACCTGGAAGTCGAACATTCCCACGCAGATGAAGTCGGCTCCGTTTTCAAATGCATAGCGGAATCCGTCTTTCGGCTGAATAGCGCCTGCTGCAAGTACTTTGAAGGCAAACCAGGGCTTTTTGATGCTCTTCATGTAATCACTTGTCTTCAATGGAAATAAATCCCACATGTTCTCATGGAACTGGTTATGATCTTCCGATGTTTTACCAATCGGGCTGTATTCAATACGATTTTCAATCGGATGTGCTGACCAGTACTTGTCGTGATGGAATGTCTTGACATAAAAATCAACGGGAATCTTATTTTCTTCGCATGCTTTTATGGTATCAAGGGAATGTGCACCTACACCAACCCTAAACCCTTGCTTTTTAATGTAGTCCACAGCTTTCATGATCTCATCTGCTCTGCCGGTACTCATGTATCTGTCACCTTCACCGCCCTGAATATAAATAGCTGTTGCACCAAAATCTATTGTACGGTTTATATCTGAGAAGAAATCCTTATCGGGCAGCATTGCCTGGCATATTGACTGCATCTTACTGTTATAAATGTTTTTATACTTATTGAATGTAGCATAATACTGAGTTACCATAAAAGATGTATTTATACCGGCCTGTTCTGCCAGATAGAATGTCTCAATTATCTTTTTTTCATTATTGTAAGCTTTGAAAAGTGAATCGCCGTAAATTAGGTCGCGTGCGTGCGACCACCCTCCGATAAGATTGCAGCCCATTACCATCCTGCTTACTGAGAGATCTCCAAATTTGCCCATTGGAAGCTTTCCTGTGAGGTCTTTTGGTTGTTTGAAATCAACCTTTATAGTTGAACCGGAAACTGCATCAGGACCTAGCTCAGCCATATTCTTTACGAATGCTCCGCCAAAGACTGCCAGAACGGGAAGGCCTGCAAGCCCTTTAATCATTTCCCTTCTTGTATTGTTTCCGTTTACTTCAGCTTCTTCAACGACAACAGGTGCAGCTTCTTCCGCTTGTTTTTTCCTTTTTCTTAAGCTATCGATGCTGAAGTACTTTCCTGATTCTGTCAGTGCAAGCATTATAAGCGCAAATAGTTCTATAAGGTTCTTATTCACAATAAGATAGCTTCCTTCAGAGGGAGGGCCGTAACTGAAACCTCCAAACGGTGGATAAGCAATGTAGTACATAAGCAGGAGAGCGACTCCTGACCAGCAGGCAAACCGGGTAAAGACACCCAGGATAAGGGCAAGTCCGATAATCGTTAATCCATAGGCATTAAAAGCATCTATCAGCCACATGCCTGTATCTCCCGATATCATCCACCTGAAGAGATCTCCGAATATCCAGCGTGATCCTTCAAGGAAGGGCCGGGCTGTCCATGTTGGATTTATCAGCTTTACCAGGCCTTCATACAGAAAATGCCATCCTATCAGAATTCTTAATACGGCAAGCGAGATCCGTACTATACGGCTTTTGTTAATTATCGTTGAAATCATGTTCAGGTCGATTTAGGTTTAGTAAACATCAATATTAGTACAGATATTTATGACATTCAGAACAATTTGCTTCGAGCCATGCTGTACCGATGTCAACAGGGTGTTCAAATGTGAGAGTCTCTCTAATATTTGTATATGACATATTATCAGGTTTGCCCTGGCCTACAATGGTATGGCAAAGATTGCAGTCGCGGGTTATAACCCTGCCATTCTCTGATTTAAAAGAATCATTATGACACCTGAAGCAACCATCTGATTCAAGATGTCCTATATGTTCAGGATAGACATCGTAAGTAACTTTCATTTCAGGAAAGGTGTTCAGACTGAAAGCATTTTGTATTGATGCAACAGAATTGTCAATTAATTCTTTATTCTTTGAATAGTATTCGCTGTGCTCTGATTCATAATATCCTCTAATTGCTGCTTCTATCTTCTGGAGCGCAGTGTCTTTACTTGTAAAAGTTTCTCTTAATATTTCCATTGAAACTTTTTTAATAAATGGAATATCTTTTGATACAGCGCCCGTAAGCATTACCTTATCGAAATAGACAGTTGGAGAATTATAATTGTGCGATGGCCGGTTATGACAATCTATACAATCCATTGTCCTTGGCTCGGATGCAGCCAGAAGGCTGTCCTCAATGGGATGATCGTCACTTCTGTATATCACCTCTTCACCTGTACCTATATTTGTATATTTAACATAAGTGATGTTTTCACGTTTATCTTCTTCTGAAATATATTCAATATTGACATTTGGATTGATATGCCAGTGTATGCCTTCCCTCAATCCCAGACCGCTGTATTCAGGACCTGTTTTCATATTCAGCATTATATCCCATTCTGTATTTGCCGAGTCTGCAAGAAAATACTTGTTGGTCCACAGGCTGCGTGCATAAAACTTCTGGGGCCAGTGGCACACCTCGCAGGTCTCCCTTGCCGGACGCAGGTCGTGAAGGGGTGTTTCTATCGGTCTTTCATATTCATTGGTGAGAACTGCTATTACCTGATGTAAACCAGAAATTTTGGATTTAACGTACCATGAAGCTCCGGACCCCACATGACATTCAACGCATAAAACATTAGCATGAGGTGAGTTCTGATAGGCTGTATGTTCTGGTTCCATTACCTTGTGGCAAAGTGTTCCGCAAAACTCTACCGATTCGGTTAAATGATAGGCTTCAAAGCTTCCGAGAGTGGAAAGAAATAGAATAATAATGGTGGATATTGTAAAAATGATGAAAGCATTTCTGTGCCTGGGATCGTTCAGGTCAATACGTGGATATCTTTCACCTTCATGAACTCCTGCCTTCCTTAACCTGCTTCTTTCGCGGAACATACCGATGGGGATCAACAGAAGGCCAAGAACCATGAATCCCGGCAAGATGACATATATAAACAACCCTATATTGGTTTCGCTCTTGTCAAAAACAGATGAGATGATGAATAATAGAATTATAAGTGCAAGATTTATCCCTGCAATTATGGAACCTATTATTGTCAGCCAGTTTTTGGAATAATGAGGAAGTTTCATGGAAATGAGTTTGAAGTAAAAATATATAATTTTATTTCAAATTTATGGGATAGTGATTATTATGCTGTTAATGATTTAACAATTGCGGTTTAATCATGTTCATGGTTTATGATTTTCTGATGCAAAAGTCTCTGTCATAATCTTTTTCAGCTCATCATAACTTCTCACAACTTTCAGATCTTTGTTTTCATCAATGACATTCCGGGGAGGATTAAATAAAATTCCGAGTTCAGCCTTACGGAGCATTGCTATGTCATTGTAAGAATCTCCAATTGCAATTACTTTATAATTAAGAGTCTGCAACGCCTCTACAACTTTTTTCTTGGCATCTTTCTGACGCAGGTTATAGTCTGTTATGTTGCCTGCCTTATCAACAGTAAGATGATGACAGAGCAGTGTAGGTCTATCCATCTGGTCGAGCAGCGGACCGGCAAATTCAATGAATGTATCGGATACAACAATAAGCTGGGTTTGTTTTCGTACCCAGTTAACAAATTCTTTCGCTCCCTCAAGCGGCTTAAGCCGTGCGATAACTTTCTGAATATCAGGCAGGGTGATTCCATGATTTTTCAGTATCTCAAGCCTGCCCTTCATAAGAACGTTGTAATCGCTGATATCACGGGTAGTAAGCTTAAGTTCCTTGATACCAGTTTGTTTTGAAACATTTATCCATATTTCAGGCACAAATACACCTTCAAGATCAGAGCATACTATATACATGCAGGGTTATATTCTTTATTTATAATTGGCAAGTATGAAATCTTTCAGCATTCCGAAATCATTTTCCATCGGGAAATAGCTTTCGGGCTTATCATTAATGTCTCTCAGTGACCGGGGTACCGGAGGATCGACCCTGATAATTTTCTTTACTTCCTCAGGGAATTTAGCCGGGTGAGCAGTTTCGAGAGATATAAACAGCTGATTCTTATTATTCTCAGAATCATTTAATCTGATATATTCATTTATGGCATGCCATGCAATGGCACCATGAGGTTCGAGTATGATGTTGTGTCTTTTGTATATCTCTGAAATGGTAAGTCTTGTTTCATCATCGGTTACACTTATTGCAAAAAAATCAGCACGCATGGCCTCAAGGTCTGGTAACTCAGTGATATCTCCAGATTCATTCATCCTGCCTCCGTAAAGCGCTACAATCCTTGCAAGGTTGCTTGGATGACCGACATTCATGGCACTTGAAATGCTGTTTTTTGAAGGTTCGATCGATTTGTAATTACCTGTACGGATAAATTCCGGCACTTCATCATTCACGTTCGTTGAGATGATGAATTTTTTCACAGGAAGTCCCATTTTTTGTGCGATAAGTCCGGCCATCAGGTTCCCGAAATTTCCCGATGGTACGCTGAAAACTACTTTTTCATTAGTATCTGAGGCTAATCTTGACCACGCATAAAAATAGTAAACAGATTGAGGCAGCAGCCTTCCTATATTAATTGAATTGGCTGACGAAAGCGGAATGTGTGATAATGAACTATCGCGAAATGCCTGTTTGACCAGTCTCTGACAATCATCAAATTTACCATCGACTGCTATGACCCTGATATTTTCATTAAGTGTGGTCATCTGTTTCCTCTGCATCAGAGTTACTTCACTGAATGGAAATAAGATGATGACAGTAATGTTTTTCAATCCGAAAAATGCACTTGCAACCGCACTGCCGGTGTCACCGGATGTTGCAGTTAATATAGTAAGATGCTTATTCTCAGATGAAAGATAGTGCTGCATAAGTCTGCTCATCATTCGTGCCGCAAAATCCTTGAATGATGCAGTCGGACCATTATCGAGTCTCAGAATATATTTTCTGTCAAATACTCTTTCGAGCGGAACATCATAATTATAAGCATCCCTGCAAAGCCTCCTGAGATCGTCATCTGATATCTCATTACCTAAAATTTTATTCAGGATTGCAAAAGCCACCTCATGGTAGGACATCCCTGAAAAACTCTCAAGTTCCTCTTTTGTTATCGTCGGAAATTCAGTTGGTAAATACAGTCCCCCGTCGGGAGCAAGTCCTTTAAGCAGAGCCTCCCTGAAGGAAACCTCAGGAGCTGCTTTGTTTGTTGAATAATAGGATATTCCGGTTTTTCTCAATTTAATCTTACGTTTATGCGTTTTATGGGTACATTTCTTCTCACACATTCACCACCCTCATAAGATCAGCAAATATTCCTGCTGCTGTAACCTCAGCGCCGGCACCGTATCCTTTGATCACCATCGGAAGTTCATTGTACCTGGTGGTTGTGAACAGTATTATGTTATTGCTTCCTTCAAGATTGAATGAGGGATGATCAGCCCCTACAGTGATAAGTTCCACTCTTGCCTTACCTTGATCGAGTGTTGCAAAGAAACGCCATTTTTTGTTCTGTTTTGAAAGGTCCTTTCTTTTCTGTTCAAATTCCTCATCATACTGCTTAACCTTTTCAAAAAAAGCATTAATATCTCCGGTAAAGCAATCGTCAGGGAGAAATTTTGAAACTGTTACATCCTCTTTTTCAATATGATAACCTGCTTCACGGGCGAGTATGAGTATTTTTCTGACAACATCTGTTCCACTGAGATCAATTCGGGGATCAGGTTCAGAGTAGCCTTTTTCCCTTGCTTTCCTGATGGCGGCGCTCAGGGTTATCTCGGGACTCAGTTCATTAAAAATAAAATTCATTGTCCCCGAAAGTACAGCTTCTATCTTAATGACCTTGTCGCCGCTCAGGATCAGGTCGCTTATTGTTTTGATTATCGGTAATCCGGCTCCTACAGTGGTTTCATACATAAACCTGATTCCACGTTCATTTGCGAGCGATCTGAGTTTGTGATAATAATTATATTCCGATGAGCAGGCAATCTTATTTGCAGTCACAATGGAAACATAACTTGAAAGAATTTCAGCATACTTCGATGCAACATCTTTATCAGCAGTACAATCGATGAAAACTGAATTTCTCAGGTTCAGCTTTATCATTTGCTGTATGAAAACCGAAATATTGCCCTTTTCCTCAGATGATTTAAGTACTTCCTTATAATTTTCAAGAGAAATTCCTTTTCTGTCAATGAACATTTTCCTTGTATTGGTAATGCCTATGAGGTTAACTTTCAGGCTGTGTTCAGTCAGAAGAGTGGAATATTGGCTTTGAAGCTGCTTTACCAGGCTTGATCCGACAAGACCTGTCCCGGCAATAAAAAGATACATTTCCTTGTAGCGGGAGAGGAAAAATCCGTCATGAATTACATTCAGAGCTTTCTTAAGGCTCTCATTTTTAATAACTACTGAGATATTTAATTCGGATGATCCCTGGGCAGTTGCAATGACATTTATTCCGTTCCTTCCGAGGGCTTTGAACAGAGTTGCAGAAATACCCGGTGTATTTTTCATCTTTTCACCTACAATCGCGATGATGGAAAGATTTTTTTCAATGAGAACTTTTAATTCTTTGTTCTGATCAATTTCAGTTTTGAATTCTTCATGTATTGCTTCTGCTGCCAGCAGTGAGTCTGCCGGAGTCACTGCAAATGTTATGGAATACTCCGAGGAAGCCTGGGTTATTAGTATAACATTGATGCTCCTTCCTGCGAGTGCTCCGAATAATCTCATCGAAGTTCCGGTAACTCCTACCATTCCGGTTCCCAGAAGAGTAATTAAATCTATATGATCTATTGAGGATATGCCTTTTATCGGGCTTTTGGTTCCATTTTTTGACTTATTGCTGATAATTGTTCCGCGCGCTTCAGGATTAAAGGTATTCAGGACCAGAATCGGTATGTTTTTTTTATAAACCGGCCTAAGGGTAGGGGTGTAGATCACTTTGGCTCCGAAATGTGATAATTCAATTGCTTCAGAATAAGTCAGACTTTCTATAGCGTACGCCTTATCGACTTTTTTTGGATCGGCAGTCATAAAACCATCGACATCGGACCAGATCTCAAGGATCTCAGCATCAATGGCTGCCGCAATTATGGCAGCTGTGTAGTCAGAGCCTCCTCTTCCAAGGGTGGTGGTTTCATCACTTGAATTGCTGGCGATAAAGCCGGGGACAATGATGTGCTTTTCTGTGTTTGTGAAATATTTTTTAATGAGAGTATCTGTCAGGGCAAAATCAACTGAAGCAAATCCGAAATTGCTGTCTGTTTTGATAAAGATCCTGGAATCAATAAGCTGGCTGTCAGTAATGTAGCTGCTGAAAATAAGAGATGAAAGAATTTCACCCGTGCTTAATACCTGATCAAGCGAATGCCTGCTTAGCTCACGAAGGAGGTAAATGCCATTAATAGTCTCTGTGAGATTACTGAAGATACCTGTCATATTATCCAGCACATCTTCGAGTTTTTTCCCGGTTAAAAGTTGTCTGGCAAATTCATTATGCCTCAGTACTATCTTTTCAAGCAGAACCTTGTACTCGTCATTCCTCTGGGCAGCAAATTCACCTATTAACTTCAGTTCATCTGTAACACCCTGGAATGCAGATATTACCACAATGCATGGTGAGCTTTTTGACTCTATTATTTTTTTTACATCCCTGATCCGCTCAGGGGTTCCGACTGATGTACCGCCGAACTTCAGTACTTTCATAAATTTCTCTGATTCTGTTGCGCGGCAAAATTAGCAATATTCAGCAAATTGTTCGGAATAATTTCAAATATTAGATAATCAGGATCACCCTTCCCCGCAGGCTGTCTCTATGCTAAAATTGTCATTCTCTAGTTCTGTCCTACCTTCTCAAGTCGTTTCAAAATGGAGAATATGAATGCTGCTGATACCAGACAGCAGATTATGAACACCAGCCATAGAGTTGTCAGCTCAACTTTATCCCACAGGATAGTTCCGACAACCAGTAGCTTATTACCTACTGCTGTAGCCAGAAGCCAGCCGCCCTGCATCAAACCCTGGAAACGGGAAGGAGCCACTTTTGATACGAATGATAAACCCATCGGACTTAAAAACAGTTCGGCAACAGTCAGAATCAAATAACTGCTTATAAGCCAGTAAGGAGAGACCCTGTCAAGTTCATTGACCGGAGCTCCTGCAAGTGATGAAGGTGATTGCAAACCTATTGATGAAATTAGTACAACTATGAATCCAATGGCTGCGATGATCATGCCGATGCCGATCTTTTTTGGTGTTGATGGTTCAATACCCTTCTTTGATAACCATCCAAATGCGGCCATAACAGGAAAAGTGAGGGCAACTATAAACAGAGGGTTGAAGGATTGAAAGACTTCCGGTGAAATGGAATTGCGCATACCAAAAGGACTGACCCAGCTCCTCAGTAACCCGGTTGGATCAAAACCGGTAAGTACATATAATGCGTACAGGAAAGACACAATGAACAGTACCCCGCCAATAACTTTGGCCTTTCTTTTCAGATTTCTGCGTATCAGTAGCACAATACCTGCAATTGATCCTACTACTGCCAGCATTGAGGGCAGGGTGAAGAAAAGGTTTGTAAAGGAATCAACCTGCTTGACGGTATAATCCCTTGCATATAAAGTGAGTGTCAGACCATTCTGGTGGAAGGACATCCAGAAGAAGATCACAACAATAAACACCAGCACCAGTGCAGTGATCCGTGCCCTTTCTTCTTTATGCGAGCTTAAGATGATCCATGTTACAAAACCAACAAACAAACCAAATGCAAAACCATCGGCCAAACCCACAATGTAACTTAATACGAATGCTGTTATACCCATTGCAGCAAGGGCAATAAGAAGAATGTATGGTTTGAATTCAATACTGGCGCCTTTTTCAACACCGGTTCCTTTTTCCTTAACAGCCTTCTCTTTATTGGGAAGCAGCCTGTTAAAGAAAATATAAACCAGGAGGGAAATAACCATTGCACCCGCAGCAATTCCGAATGCATAATTGTAACCCTTTGAAAACACTTCCAGATATGTGTTTGTGAATTCAGTCAGGTTGCTGACCGGACCACTCAGACTGACTTTGTTGGCAAGTTCCTGTAGTGTGGAAGTATCTGCAAGAGTACCATTCAGATATTGATGACAAAGTGAAGGAAGGCTTCCATCATGGGCAAATCCGTTTGTCTTGAGCCACCAGTTTCGCATGCCATTTGCTGCAAAAGGAGCAAAAAAGGCTCCGACATTTATGCCCATATAGAAGATCATGAAGGCAGTATCCCTTAATTTTGAATATTTAGGATCATCATACATTTGGCCTACTACTGCCTGAAGATTCCCTTTAAACAGGCCGTTCCCAAGAGCAATGATCATTAAGCCTGCAACTGTGATTGTCAGATTCATCCCCGGAATAGCCATGATTACATACCCCGCAAACATTATAGCTATACCCGACAAAATGACAAGTTTATACTTCTTTGTTGAATCCGCCAGAATGCCTCCGACAAGGGCAAGTGCATATATGCTGAAATAGAACCAACTGTATATTCCTCCTGCTTTCTCAGCTGAAAGTCCGAATTTGGCCTGCAGGAATAGAACAAGAATGGCCATCATTGTATAAAATCCGAACCTTTCACCCATATTTGAGAAGAAGGCTACAAGGAGTCCCTTGGGATGATTTTTAAGCATTTTTGTATATTTTATAAATTAGTATTAAATTATATCAGCATTTAACTCAGGGTATGTTGACCAAAACAAATATATCAATCTTTTATTAAAACCACTTTATCCCGCAATTTTTACCTTTAACTATCAGGTTAAGATTGTAAATTTGCACTAATTTTAGTGAGGATGAAAATATTTCGATCTGAACAGATAAGGGAAATTGACGAATATACAATTCTGTATGAGCCTGTTTCATCAATTGATCTTATGGAAAGAGCAGCAAGTCAGTTGTTCAGGTGGATCACTGAACATATAAGCAGGTCAGAACGTACTGTAATTTTTATTGGTCCTGGAAATAACGGAGGCGATGGACTTGCCCTGTCCCGTATGCTTGCCCTCAGCAGTTACAATGTGGAAGTATATAATATTAGTATATCAGAAAAATTTTCACCTGACTGGCAGATCAACAGGAAGCGTCTTGAATCGGAAACTATAATCCGGATAAATAATCTATCGGTTCCGGATGAATTTCCTGTGGTAAATGAAGGAGATATTATTGTAGATGCAATATTTGGATCAGGTCTGACCCGATCGGTTGAAGGACTGCCGGGAGAAATTATCAGACTGATAAACTGTACAGGGGCAAAAATCATTTCTGTCGATATTCCGTCGGGACTATTTGGGGAGGATAACCGTAATAATACATATGACACTGTTATCAGGGCTGATTACACCCTGAGCTTTCAATTTCCCAAGCTTGCATCCATGTTTTCTGAAAATGCACCATATGCCGGAGAATGGATCATCCTTCCTATTGGTTTGAATAGCAGTTCCATCCGGAGCACTGATTCTCCATACACTTTTCTGGAAAACAAGGATATCAAACAACTGCTGAAAAAAAGAAATAAGTTTGATCATAAGGGTATTTACGGACACGGTCTGCTTATTGCCGGTTCATGGGGCAGGATGGGTGCTGCGATTCTGGGAGCAGGAGCAGCTCTCCGTACAGGAATAGGCCTGATTACCTGCCATGTTCCTGATTCAGGCAGAGTTATCATGCAGAGTGCTCTTCCGGAGGCAATGACGGTATTGGATAAATGTGAAAAGTTTATTTCTGAAACAGGAGATACAGAACGGTATGATGCAATAGGTATAGGTCCGGGACTGGGTACTTCGCCCGAAACCCAGCAGGCACTTTATAACTTTTTGTCAACATGCAAAAAACCAATGGTGATTGATGCCGATGCGCTGAACATATTATCATTCTTTAAAGTCTGGCTGCCTCTTCTGCCTGCCGGAGCTATTCTGACGCCCCATCCCAGGGAATTTGAGAGACTCACCGGAAAATCTGAAAATGGTTATGAACGGCTCGGAAAGCAGATCGGGTTTTCTAAGGAATTTAACTGTATTGTGATTCTGAAAGGTGCGCACACATCAGTTACGACTCCCGATGGGAAAGTATATTTTAACAGTACGGGAAATCCCGGCATGGCGACTGCAGGCAGCGGTGATGTTCTGACAGGAATAATACTATCTTTGCTTGCCCAGGGCTATACATCAGAGTATGCAGCGTTAGCCGGTGTATATCTACATGGCCTTGCCGGGGATATTGCTTCTGAAGAATTAAGTTATGAATCTATTTTAGCTTCCGATATAATTAACAACATTAGTAATGCGTTTAAAAGGATACGTGAACTGAATCCTTAACTTTAACCTTGAAATAATAATTGTAAAAAATGAAAACTACTGTCCGTCTGTCATTATTAGTTCTGACAATTCTCATTACTTCATGTTCCTCAGGGAAGAAATTAGCAGATCAAAACCACACTGTTATGCCGCTTTCCAAAGCAGGACCCATAACTGAAGGAAGCATCGTGTATGGTCTGCCAAGGACAGTTTTTACAGTTAATCTTGAAGTTGAAAGAACCATTGAAAAGCCCGGACCTTATGCCAGGTATGCAGGTGATCTGCTTGGACTCAGCGATGTTATTCAGGATGAATCTGAATTCTGGTCAATCAGAAGGATCACATTAAAATCCAGTCAGGAGATTGATCCTTCTGAGTATTACGTAATTAAGAGCACTTCATTATTTGAGTCAAATGCACTGGCGCTTAAAAAGGAGGGACTTATTCTCGATCTGAACCCCCAGATGTTCTATTCTGCTGATAATCATAATGCAAATGGTGGTGATAAAAGTTTATCAGGAACTTTTGATCTTGGATCTGATGAATATTTTCAGCTTCAGCGTGACACGGCATACAGACGTGTAAGTGTCGATTCTACATTCATTCGTATCCCATACATAGTTGAAAAGAAAAGAAGACTTGCACTCGACCAGTTGGCAGAAAAAGCAGCCCGCAGACTTATGGAGATGAGAGATGGCAAACACCTGATACTTACAGGTGAGGCTAATGTCTTTCCCCAGAGTGATGCTGCAATACAGGAGATGAACCGGATGGAGAAAGAATATACCGAATTGTTCACTGGAAAAACCTGGACAGAATTCAGGACATTCACCTGGCATTTCATTCCGGCAAAAGAAATGGAAGGCAAACCTGTAGAGTTATTCTATTTCTCCGAACTTACGGGGCCTGATTCTGAAATGAAAGGAGGCAAGCCGGTAACGGTGGAGCTCACCGGTGAAAAGAAAACGAAAGAGCTGGTTTTTGTAAATGAACCTCAGTCTGATAAAGAGCTGCCTGTACCGACAGGATTATATTACAGGGTTCCGGATGTGGTTAACGTTAAGATCTCAATGGGTTCAGAAAGCATTTTCAATTCAAGAAGGCTTATTTATCAGTTCGGAAAGGTTGTACAGTTACCGGCTAATCTGGTGATTGGGAAATAAAAGCTACTACAACTTCCCCTTGAAGTTCTTCTGATAATCCTCCCACTTCTGAGATTCATATGCTTTTTCAGCAAAGAAACTCAGAAGAACTTCCATATCTTTTGGTGCCCTGAAGCCTGGCACCGGAGATACAGCCATCTTCCCGTCTTTTTGGGTAAGAAAAACCACTGTCGGATATGATAATTGACCCTGAAGAAGAGCAAGCGCAAGCTGATGTGCTTTTCCTGCTTTTCCATCATTAATGAATGTCTGACCCATAAAATTAACCGAGTCCTGCCGTTCAGCATCAAACTTAACAGCATAGAACTTATTATTGAGGAGGTCTGATATCACGGGATGTGTGAAAGTTTCCTTATCCATTTTCTTGCACCATCCGCACCAGTCAGTATAGGTATCGACAAATATTGGTTTGGGAGCCTTTTCATTCAGTTTTTCAGCTTCCTGAATTGTGTACCATTTAACTGATGAATTCCCGGCAACAGGAGGTGTTTGGGAACTTAGTGTTATTGCAACAAATGCAAACACTATAACTAATATATTCTTTTTCATAATCTTATTAACTGGTTAAAATTATTTTTGCAATTAAGGAAAAAACTGCCAAAAATCAGTATTATTTCCGTCCAATTAAACTGATCAACAATCGGGCCATAGTTTAAGTTCTTACAGATTAGATTAATCAGGTGCTCAATTCAAATAATTTTCTACATTTGTCGACATTAATATCCAATTGAAATAACTATGGAAACAATAACAAACACACTGCGTGATTCAAAGGCTGCCCGATGGTTCGCGTTGGGAGTGGTCTCATTTACAATGTTATGCGGTTATTTTCTCACCGACGTAATGGCACCCCTTAAGCCTTTGCTTGAAAAGGAACTACTCTGGAACAGTACGGAATATGGCTTTTTTACAAGTGCTTACGGATGGTTTAATGTGTTTTTGGGTATGCTTATCCTTGGTGGAATAATACTGGATAAGAAGGGGGTGAGATTTACCGGCAAAATGGCCACCATTGTCATGGTAATTGGTACCGGTATAAAATTCTGGGCTATCTCAACCCACACCCTTGATGACATGGAGATTTTTGGAATGAAGGCACAGGCTGTTATTGCAGGTCTTGGCTATGCCACCTTCGGTGTAGGTGTGGAGGTTGCAGGTATAACAGTTTCAAAAATAATTGTTAAATGGTTTAAAGGAAAGGAGATGGCGCTTGCCATGGGTCTGGAAATGGCCACGGCAAGAATGGGTACAGGACTGGCACTTGCAATTTCTGCACCGGTCGCCGCGGCATTCGGAACTGTATCTGCCCCTATACTGCTTGGTCTCATATTGCTATGCATAGGTATGATATCATTCTTTATTTATGCAGCAAGGGATAAGAAGCTTGATGAATCAATTGCTGCTGAAGCCGGCAGGACAGGAATAAATGAGGCAGAAGAATCATTCAGAATAAAAGATATCCTTAAGATCATAACCAATAAGGGATGGTGGTATATTGCCATTCTTTGTGTGTTATTCTATTCATCGGTATTCCCTTTTCTTAAATATGCCTCCGACCTTATGGTAAATAAGTTCGGGGTAAAAGCTGAAGTGGCAGGGTTAATACCTGCCCTGCTGCCATTCGGAACCATAATACTTACTCCGTTTTTCGGAAATCTGTACGACAGGAAAGGTAAAGGGGCAAGCATAATGATCATTGGCTCAATCCTGCTCATATTTGTACATGCTTTATTCTCTGTTCCTTTTCTCAATCAAACACCTGTCGCAATTTTCCTTATAATAATACTGGGTATCGGATTTTCACTGGTTCCGTCAGCAATGTGGCCTTCAGTTCCAAAAATAATACCCGAAAGACAACTGGGATCAGCGTATGCATTGATTTTCTGGGTACAGAACTGGGGATTAATGGGAGTTCCTGCACTCATAGGATGGGTACTTGACAAGTACTGTATTACCGGAACCCGCCTTGTTGATGGTACTCCTGTACCCAGCTATGACTATACAATTCCAATGATGATCTTTACAGGATTTGGAATTCTCGCGCTGATTTTTGCACTGCTTCTGAAAGCCGAAGACAAGAAGAAAGGTTATGGTCTGCAGATGCCAAACATAAAACAATAGTGGCTCTTTGAGAAGAACATAATATTTCTATATTTGTAATCTGTTGAAAACTTAAAAACTAAATAATATGAAGAAAATCCTCATTGCTTTATCAAGTGTTATATTGACGGCCTTTTTTGTGATTTATGTTGCGAATGCACAGGATAGGATTCAGGAAGTTAAAAAATGTGCTACAGAAGTATCGAAAGATTGTGGAAAAGCTTCAAAGCCATGTTGTGCCAAAATGGCTCAGACAGCAGATGCACAGACAGCAAAAAAATGTGATCCTGCCAAATGCAAGGAAATGGGCTGTGATCCTTCAAAATGCAAAGAAGGTTGCGAGCAGGCAAAATGCAAAGCTGATTGTAAACAAGCTACAGCAGAAATGAAAGCTTGTCCCCAGGTCAAATGCAAAATGCTGACAGACAAGTGAAAAAATAATCCGGATTAACCGGAGCTTCATGAAAAATCATAACAATCCGTCAGGATCGCTATGATTTTTTTTTTGACCGGAATTCAGACGAAAAGTTATAATTTTGTACTGACAAAAAACACCAAAAACTATGGCAATGGAATCAAATGAATTTGAAAAATCAAAAGTATTCAGCTTCAATGAATCGATAGACTATTCTGATGGGGGCATAGTTAGCAAGACTGTCTTAAAGAAGCAGACGGGAAATATTTCACTTTTCTCTTTTGCCAAAGGTGAATCGTTAAGCGAGCATACTGCTCCATTCGATGCTGTTTTAATGGTTGTGGATGGGAGAGGAGAAGTGATTATCGGAGGAAAATCATACATAGTGTCATCAGGTGAGACCATCATTATGCCTGCAAATATACCTCATTCGGTGAATGCGAAGGAGAAGTTCAAGATGGTGTTGGTGATGATACGGAGTAATTAGTTTTATAATAAACACCAGAGCACAAAGCAAAAAAATTCAGGTTCATAGTTAAGCCTGGAATTTGGAACCTGAAATAAATAACCGTATTGACTACGCTAGTTTTATAAGTATCGATTTAATAGTATCGGTTACATCCTCCTCCTCATCCACGCATCTTTCGAGTATCTCGAGGATTTTGTTGTTTTTCAGAAGTTCCTTTGTATTTTCCTCTTTATCAAATAGTTGAGATATTCCGACAAAGTACAGCTCATCAGCTTTATGTTCTATATCCGTAACATTCTCACAGGCTTTTGTGATCTTATCTTTAAATTTAACCGGATCCTTAAGACAATGGATTGCTGTTTCAATTTCTTTGGCACTCTGATATATAAGCTCTGCCATATCAGTGTACACAGGCAGAACCTGTTTAGGCCTGTAAAGACACATTCTGCGGCTGATTCCGTTTATTGAATCAACAACATCATCCACGTGTGATGCAAGTTCATGAATGTCTTCCCTGTCAAACGGAGTAATAAATGACTTGTTTAGCTGCTCATATGTACTATCCGTTATTCCATCACCAATATGTTCGAGATCCTTTATTTCCTTATTAAGCCTTTCATGTTCTGCAATATCCTGGGTTGCCATCATTTGCCTGAGAAGATCTGCTGCTTTTGACATGTTTTCAGCACCATGTTCAAACAGAGGGAAAAATGAATGATCCTTGGGCACAAATAACTTCAAAAATTTATCAATATTCATAAGTTGATTTTAAATATGTTGGTTAAATTCTGAGTCGCAAAATTAGCATTAAAAAAGAAATACACGATACTTCATCCACAAGCAAAAATAAATCTTATGTCATTATTAAATAAGTGAAATTTACATAAAGGGGAGAAGAAATTAAGCCATTTTTATCAGGATTGCTTTAAGAGAATCGGTGACATCCTCCTCATCGTCAACACATCTTTCAAGCAATTCGAGAATTTTGTTGTTTTTTAGTAATTCCTTCGGATCTTCTTCAAATTCAAATAATTCCGATACTCCTTTAAAATAAAGTTCATCAGCTTCATGTTCAATTATTGTGACTCTTTCGCAGGCTTCGAATATTTTTTTCTTATTTGCGGAAGGATCTTTCAGGCAAACAATTGCAGTTTCTAATTCCATTGCCCCCTCATAAATCAGTTCTGCCAGCATTTTATATATAGGAATAAGTTTTTTTGGCTTGTATAGCCAGATCCTTCTGCTAATACCATTGATTGTATCAACTACATTATCGATGTGGGCAGTAAGTTGATGAATATCTTCCCTGTCAAAGGGAGTAATGAAAGATTTGTTTAGCTGCAGATACGTTTTATTTGTTATTTCATCACCTTTATGTTCCACATCTCTGATTGTTTTATTCAGCCTGTCGTGATCCGCAGGATCGGTACTTGCCATGAGTTCCCTGAGGAGTTCAGATGCTAAAACCAGGTTGTGGGCATCACTTTCAAACAGTGGAAAGAATGAATTATCCTTTGGTACAAATATTTTGAGAATGCTGTCTATATTCATTTTATACAAAGTTAATTTACAAAGAATTTAAGAATATAATACATCAGTGCTCCGATCATTCCTGAAATGGGTATGGTAAGAATCCATGCCCAGAAGATATTTTTAGTAACACCCCATTTAACAGCTGAAGCTCCTTTTCTGGCACCTGCTCCAATAATCGCTCCTGTAATGGTATGTGTTGTGCTAACCGGAATTCCAAAATGAGTTGCTCCGAAAAGAGTCAGAGCTCCTGCAGTTTCGGCACAGAATCCTTCAAATGGTTTTAGTTTGGTTATCCTTTGTCCCATGGTTTTCACTATTCTCCATCCTCCAAAAAGGGTTCCCAATGCTATAGCTGAATGACAGGAAAGAACAACCCACAAATCAATCGGATCATTGGTCTTTGATAAACCCGTAACAATAAGGGCAACCCATATTATACCCATAGATTTCTGAGCATCATTGCCTCCGTGTCCAAGACTGAATGCTGCTGCAGAAACAAGCTGGAATCTTCTGAAATATTTGTCGACTCCCGAAGGGGATTGTTTCTTAACAATCTGTATCACCAGGGCTGAAATCAGAAATGA
>JBBQJD010000020.1:0-43985 GCA_038325595.1 Bacteroidales bacterium
CAATTTACCGGCAAGCAGGCCTGCCATTGAATTTGAGTGCCGTGCACATCTTTTCCACAGATCATTATGGAAATATGCAATATACTGAGCCGAAATATATCTCATTTTGGAGGCAAGCTGCATTCCCTGCTTCCTGATGTATTTAAAATCATTGGAAAGACCCTTTTTAAGGAAGCAGATTGCTTCCCCTGTCATCATACCATTCTTGGTGCCTCCGAATGAAAGAACATCAACGCCCGCATCTGTAGTGAAGGCTCTGAATGGAAGATCAAGCGTTATTGCTGCATTGGCCAGTCTCGATCCATCCATGTGTAACAACATATTCCTCGAATGAGTATACACAGCGATCTTTTTTATCTCTTCAAGCGAGTAGACTGTGCCCATCTCAGTTGATTGGGTAATTGATACCACCTTAGGCTGGGAATGATGCTCAAAATCGATGCCGTGCATATGTTCGTCAATGAGCTCAGGGGTGACCTTACCATCAGGAGTTTCCACCGTAAGTACTTTACATCCGATGAACTTTTCAGGTGCACCGCATTCATCTTCCTGAAGATGGGCCGTTGCTGCAGTAATAATGGAATTCCATGACCTGGTATTTGCTGAAAGACCCAGAACATTTGCTGCTGTGCCTGTAAACACAAAGTATGTCTCAGTCTGGCTTCCGAAATGCTCTTTAAATATCTTTAGGGCTTGTTCAGTGTATATATCTGATCCATAACCAATTACATGACCATTATTCGCAATAATAATTTCATTTATTATATCCGGATGAATGCCTGAATTATTATCGCTTGCAAATCCTCGTTTGTTGTTTTTGTTTTCCATAACACTTACCATGAAATATCATAAATTAATTTAAACACCCCGCTCCTTTCTGAATCATTCAGGGGACATATAATATGATGTCCCCCAATCTGCTTTGCAAAGAGGGGGACAAAAGGGGTTAAGTTCGTCGCTCTTATTCCTTTTTCTTCTTTCTGGCGAGAAAGAGCATTATCAATCCAAACACAAGCATCAGGATGCCCATTATGATGTTCACATTGATGCCCAACGATCTCTGATACATTTCAGAATTCGTATTTGTGAAAATTCCAAAACCTGTTATCAATACTCCGAGTATTGAAAACATCAAACCTATAGGTATTCTTATATCGACCATTTTAATTTCCTCCTACCAGAATAATATGCTTAATATGACACAAATAACACCGACAATAATTGCAAGACCTACCGGACGCTGATACCATGGACCAGTCTCGGCCAGGGTACGAGGAGTAAGAGAATACACAAGACCGTGCAGCTCGGCATCTGTCTTTTGCTGCTTTGTAACCAGGGTCAGACCAACTGTAACAACAGTACTAACTGTAAATGCTATGATTGCAGTAAAGAAGTTCTGAGCCATTTCTACAGGATATGTGTGAAGGTTAGCTATCCATCCGCCTTTAATAAGCGTTGTTGCACCGGCAGGAACTGTAAGCCCGTGATGCAGCAAAGCCAGAAGGAATCCAAGAAGGAGGCCTGTGAAAGCTGCATGTCCTGTAGTTCTTTTCCAGAACATACCAAGAAAGATAACTGCAAACAAAGGTGCATTTATCATTGAGAAGATGGTCTGCAGAAAGTCCATGATATTGCCAAACTTGCTTGCTATGTATGCTGCCCCGATACTGGCAAGAACACCGGCTACTGTCGCAACACGCCCTACGTTCAGGTAATGTTTGCCGTCAGCTTCTTCGTTTCCTGTGCGTTTCCTGATGTAACTTTGGTAAATGTCATAAGTCCAAACAGTATTGAAAGCTGATACGTTACCTGCCATACCTGACATAAATGAAGCAAGAAGGGCAGTTATTCCAAGACCCAGAACTCCTGCAGGAAGATATTGTTTCAGCAGCATAATAATGGTATAGTCGTAAATAGGCTTGCCACTTGCATCGAGCGGCAATATAAAGCCTTTACCCGGATCATTAAGAAGAACCAGTGCAATAATACCAGGAACAATTATGAGAAAAGGAATAAACATTTTGGGCAGCGCACCAATAAGGGGAACTTTTCGCGCAGCTGACTGGGATTCAGCGGCAAAAGCTCTCTGAACAATAAGAAAATTGGTACACCAGTAACCGAAAGAGAGTACGAAACCTAATCCGAACAGAATCCCGAACCATTCAACTCCCAGGGGATTCGTGGCAGCTTCACCGGTATACTTCCAGGTAGTAGTCCAGGTATCGGCAGCATATCCGTTTGCTGTTGTAATTGGCGCCAGCTTATCCTGTAAACCGCTCCAGCCACCAACATCTTTCAGACTTAAGAAAACAAGCGGCAATAAACCTATTACAATTATGAAAAATTGAAGTACTTCATTATAAATTGCTGACGAGAGTCCGCCAAGATAAGTATAACCTAGTACAATAAGAGCTGAAACCCAGAGACTTACATTAAAATCCCAGCCAAGTACTTTTTCCATTAATATTGCAAGAGCGTACATTGAGATTCCGGAAGCAAGGATTGTCATCACTGCGAAGAGTATAGCATTTAAACCTCTGGTCTTCTCGTCGTACCTTAATTTCAGGAACTCAGGAACAGATCTGGCCTTCGAACCGTAATAGAAAGGCATCATGAAAAGAGCAAGGAAGATCATTGCCGGAATTGCTCCAATCCAGTAGAAATGGGTTGTAAGCATACCATACTTAAGACCTGACCCTGTCATACCCATTACTTCCAGGGCTCCCAGGTTTGTTGAGATAAAAGCTAATCCTGCTACCCAGGCTGGCATCGATCTGCCTGCTTCAAGAAATGCATTGGCATTTTTCATGAATTTCCGCAGAAACCATCCGATACCCAATACAAACAAAAAGTAGATTATCATAATCAGATAATCTATCCAACTTAACTCAAGTCTCATAATTAATGGATTTTAATTTTAAATGCATAAATATAAAAGGCCAGATTAGACTGGGAATAGTAACCAATCGACGAAAGTAAAAATACATCTATTGATCGATTTTCAAATAGCCTGACCAATTATTTTTTGAAACGTAAAGTATTATATTTACAAAAACATTCAGTGAAAAGCCGTTACTTCCTGTTTATCTCCTATAAAGGAACTTCATATCATGGATGGCAGATCCAGCCTGATTCTGTAACTGTGCAGCAGGTTCTTGAAGATGCATTGAGTGTAGTTATCAATGAAGAAATTAAAACTACAGGCGCAGGAAGAACCGATACCGGAGTGCATGCCTTGTTTTTCTGTGCTCACTTCGACAGCAACTGTCCTGAACTGGATACCAGTAAAAATCTTATCTACAGACTTAACAGCTTTCTTCCAAAAGATATATCGGTAAATTCCATAAGGAAAGTATTGCCCGATGCAAATGCAAGATTCAGCGCAATCTCAAGGACATACCAATATAATATATCAAGAATCAAAGATCCCTTCTTCGATAATTCCAGCTGGTACATCTATGGTAATCTGGATATCAATTTGATGAATGAGGCCTGCAGCATTCTGATCAGTCATTCCGATTTTACCAGTTTCAGCCGCTTGCATTCGGATACTAAAACCAACATTTGCAAAATTTATGATGCAAAATGGAGTGAAGAGTCAGGTCGCCTGGTATTTCAGATTAAAGCGGACAGGTTTTTAAGAAACATGGTAAGGGCGATTGTTGGAACAATGACAGAAATTGGTATGGGAAAAATGAATCTCGATGATTTCGAAAAGATAATTCTATCAAAAAACAGATCCAACGCAGGAAAATCAGCTCCGGCAAAAGGACTGTTTCTGACTGATATCGAGTATCCCCCCGAGATCTTCATTTATGATCGATTCAAAAGGTGATAATTATCACTTTTATATACTGCTGCTAGTTACACAATACACAAATTAATTTTAATTTTGTCGCTCTGAACAATTTTAAAGAAAGTATTTATGAGTAATGAATGGTTGATTTTATTTTTCCTTGTAGGAGCAATATTTGTAGGTGCCGTTCTTATATTTTCAGGAATCGTTGCACCACGATCTACCAATCCACAAAAATTTGATCCTTATGAGTGTGGAGTACCAACTGAAGGTGTGACATGGCTTCAGTTTAATGTCGGTTATTATCTGTTCGCTATACTTTTTCTTGTATTTGATGTTGAAACAGTTCTTGTGTTTCCCTGGGCTGTTGTTATGAAAGAAGTTGGAATTGCGGCATTCATTGAAATTTTAATATTCTTTTTTGTACTGGGCCTTGGATTGTTGTATGCCTGGAAAAAACATGCGCTTAAATGGGAATAAAAGGAATAAAGACTGAGGAATTCAAGGATAATGAAAGCCTTGAAAAGTTATTAAATGATACGGGATCGAATGTATTTCTTACAACAATAGATGACATAATCAACTGGGGAAGAAAAAGTTCATTGTGGCCTCTTACCTTCGCTACAAGGTGCTGCGGCATTGAAATGATGGCAGCAGGCGGACCACGGCATGACTTTGCAAGATTCGGGATGGAAGTATACAGGGCCAGTCCTCGTCAGGCTGATGTGATAGTTGTTGCAGGTACCATCGTACATAAAATGGCTCCTGTTCTGAAACGTCTCTACGACCAGATGTCTGAACCAAAGTATGTTGTGGCTATGGGAGCCTGTGCAATTTCAGGAGGTCCTTTTTTCCTTCATTCATACAGTGTTGTTAAGGGCGTTGAGCATGTAATACCGGTCGATGTCTATATTCCCGGATGCCCCCCCCGTCCTGAAGCGCTGTTATATGGTATGCTTCAGCTTCAGAGAAAAATAGAGACTGAAACTACCAGGTCACGGAAAGTAAGAAATGAATCCCACGACGTCAAATAATCAAGACAATCAATGGATAAGATACATCTGTCAGATTTTATTAAGAACACAGACCCGGAGTTTGAACTAAAGGAAGGCAACCAGTTCACCGAGGTTACATTACCTGCCGCGAAATTTCATTCACTTGCACAACTTCTCCGCGAACATGCGGATGCTCAATTCGATTTCCTGTTTTGTCTTTCGGGTATAGATTACGGAAAGGATCTGGGTGTTGTTTATCACCTTCGTTCTACCGTACATGGACATTCAATTGTACTGAAAATTCGTACATCAGACAGGATCAATCCGAATTTCGATTCAGTATCAGATATCTGGAAGACAGCAGAATTTTATGAAAGGGAAGTTTATGACCTTCTTGGCATTAAATTCAACAATCATCCTGACCTCAGAAGGCTCTTTCTTGATTACACCTGGGGTTATCCGTTAAGGAAAGACTATGTTGATGATATAAATATCGTTACCAGGTAATTTATGGAAGAAAAGGAAATAGGAACACCCCAGGACGAGCAGCAGGAATATGTCATCAATATGGGACCTCAGCATCCTTCTACTCACGGAGTATTAAGGCTTGTTGTTTCACTCAAGGGAGAAACCGTCAGGAGTGTTCAGCCGCACGTAGGGTATATACATAGCGGCATTGAAAAAATGTGCGAAAGCATGACCTATCAACAGATAATACATCTCACTGACAGGATGGACTATCTTTCAGCTCACATTAATAACGAAGCTGTTTGTTTAAATATAGAAAAAGCATTAGAAGTTGCTGTTCCTGAGAGAGTTAAAGTTATCCGAACAATCATGGCGGAGCTTACCCGTATACAGTCACATCAGCTCTGGTGGGCTTCCTTTGGAATGGATCTGGGCGGGTTGACTTGTTTCTTTTATGGTCTTCGCGACAGGGAAAAGATTCTCGACATTTTTGAAGAGACTTGCGGGGGTCGAATGATTGTCAGCTACAGCTGTCCGGGCGGATTGATGTATGATATTCATCCGAATTTTCAGAAGAGAGTAAAGGAATTTATCAAGTACTTCAGAAAAACACTTCCGGAGTATGATGATCTGCTGTCAGGCAATGTTATTTTTCATGAACGCAGTAAAGGAATCGGAAAATTGTCTCTTGAAGATGCTATTTCCTATGGTATAACCGGACCATCGGCAAGGGCATCAGGCTTTTCATGCGATGTACGCAAACATGAGCCATACAGTGCCTACGACAGGATCACCTTTAAGGAAATTCTTTTTACAGAAGGAGATACATTCAGCAGGTATACAGCCAGGATTGACGAGATGTGGGAGTCGATGAATATTATTGAGCAGCTGATTGACAATATTCCTGAAGGTCCTTTTGCTGTCAAAATGAAGCCTATTATAAAGCTTCCTGAAGGTGAATATTATCAAAGGGTTGAAACAGCAAGAGGTGAACTTGGAGTATACATAATAAGTGACGGAAACAAATATCCGTACAGGCTTAAATTCAGATCTCCGAACTTTACAAACCTGTGGGTACTGAATGAGATATCAAAGGGATTCAAAATAGCTGATCTGGTGGCAATCGGAGGCTCACTGGATCTGATAATACCGGATATTGACAGATAGGTGATGGGTGCCGGGTGCTGGGGAAGCTGAAACCTTGAACCTGAAACCTGGAACCTGAAACCTTGAACCTGAAACCTGGAACCTGAAACCTGAAACCTGAAAGACTATGCCGTTTGATATTTATGATTTCACCTCCTTCACAAAATGGATCGATACAAGCCTTCAAAACGCTATGTCGCCATTCTGGACAGTTGTTACAGAGATGCTGATAGTTGGGGTATTGATCCTGACATTCTATGCGATCGTTGGCTTATTCCTGGTTTATGCAGAAAGAAAAGTCTGTGCATTCATGCAAAACAGGCTTGGTCCGAACAGAGTAGGTCCCTTCGGGATGTTCCAGACTATTGCCGACCTTGTAAAACTGCTTTTTGTCGAGTTGATACCTATAAAAAATGCTGACAAATTTCTTTTCAATCTCGCTCCTTTCATTGTTATTATCGCTTCGTTCATGGCTATAGCAGCAATACCATTTGCCAAAGGTCTTCATGCCATCGATATGAATATAGGCGTTTTATATGTGGTTGCAGTATCATCAATGGGTGTTATCGGTATACTTCTGGCCGGATGGTCGAGCAATAATAAATATTCTCTCATCGGTGCGATGCGAAGCGGAGCCCAGATAATAAGTTATGAACTCTCCGTAGGACTAGCACTTATCACAATTGTTATTCTTGCAGGATCAATGCAATTTTCCGAGATTGTAGAAGCCCAGAGAACGGGCTGGTTTATATTTAAAGGCCACATCCCTGCTTTTATTGCATTTATTATTTTCCTGATCTCAAGCACAGCAGAGACAAATCGTGGACCTTTTGACCTGGCAGAGGCTGAATCAGAGCTGACTGCAGGATATCATACAGAATATTCAGGTATCAAGTTTGCATTCTTTTTCCTTGCCGAATATATCAACATGTTTATAGTTGCATCAATTGCAGCAACAATATTCCTTGGCGGCTGGATGCCATTTCATGTTGGTAACTGGGATGGATTCAACAGGGTAATGGATTTTATTCCGCCATTCTTCTGGTACCTTGGAAAAACAGCCGTCATTATCTTCATTATGATGTGGTTTAAATGGACCTTCCCCAGATTAAGGATTGACCAGCTGCTGACACTTGAGTGGAAGTATCTTCTGCCGATAAATCTGTTCAATGTATTGTTAATGGCCCTGATGGTTCTTATGGGCTGGCATTTTTAGTAGTAAATAATTATAACATATATCTCTGGATGAGAAGTATTATAAATTATCTGAAGGAAATCATTTTTGGGGTGCGATCGCTTCTGAAAGGGATGAAGGTTACCGGTTCATACTTTTTCAGACCCAGTACCATTCTGACGCAGAAATATCCTGAAAACAGGAAAGATCTTGTTATGTTTGAACGCTTCAAGGGCGAGGTGGTTATGCCTCACAACGAAAAGAATGAGCATAAATGTACAGGCTGCGGGATCTGTGAACTGAATTGTCCTAACGGGTCCATTGAAATCATTACAAAAACCATTATTACAGAAGATGGTAAAAAGAAGAGGGCTATCGACAAACATATTTACAGGTTAAGCATGTGCACCTTCTGCGCATTATGTGTAAAGACATGTCCTTCAAATGCACTTGCGTTTTCCCAGGAATTTGAACATGCTGTCTTCAACAGGGCACTCTTGATCAAAACACTAAATAAACCCGGTTCCGAACTAATGAAAGGAGTTGAATAATGGTCTCTAATCAAATAATGTTTATTCTTTTTTCGGCAATGATAGTTGTCTTTTCAGTACTGACAGTTACCACCCGGAGAATCTTAAGGGCTGCAGTCTTCCTTCTTTTCGTACTGGTCTCAACATCAGGCCTTTACTTCATGCTGAACTATCAGTTTCTTGCTGCGGTACAGTTGACCCTCTATGCGGGTGGTATTGTTGTACTGATTATTTTCTCAATACTTCTTACAAGCCATATAAATCAGAAGTTTGAACCTGCAGGCTTCAGGAAAACTTTTTTTTCAGCTTTAGCTTCACTGGCAGGCGCATTTCTTTCCATTATTACCATTCTTGATTACAAGTTTTCAGCAACTGCAGAAGCAGCAAAGGAAGTAGACATGAGGCTTATCGGAAAGAGTCTCCTGTCTGTCGATTACGATGGTTATGTTCTTCCGTTCGAGGTAATTTCCGTACTTCTTCTGGCAGCAATGATCGGAGCCATTGTAATTGCAAAAAAAGGCGCTCCGGGGAAAAACGTACTTACACATTAAACAGTAATATTATGATCTCAGGAATACCTATTCATTACTTTCTGATACTGGCTACCATCATGTTCTTTACCGGGATATATGGTTTCCTTACCAGGCGAAACCTGATAACAATTCTGATGTCGGTGGAATTGATCTTGAATTCGGTTAACATAAACTTCATGGTTTTCAACAGATATCTGTACCCTCATAAGCTCGAGGGTATGTTCTTCAGCCTGTTTGTGATAGCTGTTGCAGCCTGCGAAGCTGCAGTTGCAATTGCCATCATAATTAACATATACAGGCGGTTTACGACGATCAATGTTGAAGACGTAAATGGAATGAAATTCTGATAACTACTTATACAGTAACGTACAAGATGATAAACTTTAATTATACGATCTGGATCCCCCTCCTGCCCTTTCTGATGTTTCTCTTTCTTGGACTGGCAGGTCACAAACTAAAGGCAAAGCTATCGGGCTTACTGGGAACATCCGGACTGGCAGTGATCACTGTCCTTTCATATATTACTGCATATAAATATTTTTTTACCACCGAAAAGATTGACGGAGCTTATCAGAAACTGATAGCTTTTAATACCGTATGGCTGCAATTCACAGATAATCTGCACATTGACCTTGGAATTCTTCTCGATCCCATTTCAGTAATGATGCTTGTTGTAGTCACCACGGTTTCATTAATGGTGCATATTTACAGCCTCGGATATATGAAAGGTGAAAAAGGATTTGAACGTTTTTATGCATTTCTTTCACTCTTCAGCTTTTCAATGCTTGGTCTGGTGCTGGCATCAAATATATTTCAGATGTATATATTCTGGGAGCTTGTTGGTGTTTCATCATTTCTTCTGATTGGCTTTTATTACCAGAAGCCTTCAGCTGTCAGAGCATCAAAAAAAGCCTTCATTGTTACACGATTTGCCGATTTTGGATTCCTGGTAGGTATACTGATCCTTTCTTTCAATACCCAAACTTTTGATTTTATTTCACTTACTGATCCTTCCGGATCTGCAATAGCCCAGGGAAGCAGTCTGGCATTCATGGGTCTTTCAGTAATGACCTGGTCAATGATATTAGTCTTCATGGGTGGTGTTGGAAAATCAGCAATGTTCCCTTTTCACATATGGCTTCCGGATGCAATGGAAGGTCCTACTCCTGTTTCAGCACTTATTCACGCAGCCACGATGGTTGTTGCCGGTGTTTACCTTGTTGCCAGGATGTTCCCCATTTATTCAATTGCAGCCCCTGTTGCTCTCGAAGTAGTAGCTTATGTCGGAGCATTTTCATCTCTTTTCGCAGCTATAATTGCATGTACACAGACAGATATCAAAAGAGTGCTTGCTTATTCCACAATGTCGCAGATTGGATATATGATGCTTGCATTGGGAGTTTCAGGTTATGGCGGACATGAGGGATTAGGCTATATGGCATCTATGTTCCATCTGTTCACACATGCTATGTTTAAGGCACTTCTTTTCCTTGGAGCCGGAGCAATTATACATGCTGTTCACAGTAATCATATGACTGAGATGGGCGGTCTTCGCAAATACCTGCCTATTACCCATCTAACGTTCCTCATAGCATGTCTGACAATAGCAGGAATACCACCTTTATCCGGATTCTTCAGTAAAGATGAGATACTTGTAGCGGCATTCCACCATAATAAATTATTATTCGCAGTCGAATATGCGGTTGCAGGTCTGACTGCCTTCTATATGTTCAGGCTTTATTTCAGTGTTTTCTGGGGAAAAGAGACTCATTATCACCATACACCTCATGAAGCTCCGGCAACAATGACTATTCCGTTGATCGTACTTGCTACAGGATCAGTATTTGCCGGATTTATTCCTTTCAATGAACTGGTAACTTCTGATGGCAAACCTTTTGAGACTCATCTGGATCTGGCTGTGGCTATACCTTCGGTTCTTATCGGCCTGCTTGGGATCGGAATAGCTTATATCATGTATAAAAAAGAGAGTACTATTCCCGCAAGGCTTGCTGCAACTTTTAAATATGGCTATAAATGGGCATTTAATAAGTTTTATATCGACGAAGTCTATCTTTTTGTCACAAAGAAAATCATATTCAGATATATTTCGGCTCCCATAGCATGGTTCGACAGGCATATTGTTGATGGTACCATGAATGCTATTGCAGAGGTGACACAGAATTTATCATTCAGAATCAGGGATTTTCAATCGGGACAGCTGCAGAAATATGGATTTGTATTTATTTCCGGAGCAATTATGCTGGCGATCCTCTTTATTTATTTATGGAAGTAGTTTATTATCAAGAAAATACTAACTTATGGATATCTTAAGCCTCTTTGTATTAATTCCGGTATTAACAATTACAGCAATCCTTTTTTTGAAAGATACCCGCCAGGTCAGGCTGGTTTCAGCCCTGGGGATGGGATTACAATTAATATTGGCCGGAGTTCTTGTATTTCTGTATTTATCAGCGAGGAATGCAGGGAATACCGATGAGATGCTTTTTATAACAGATTACCTGTGGTTTAAAAGTCTTAATATCCATTATGCAGTTGGTGTCGATGGGATTTCTGTTGCTATGATCGGTCTTACCTCATTGGTCGTATTTGCGGGTATATTTGCATCATGGGAAGTTGAATTTCTGACCAAAGAATTTTTCATTTCATTAATACTTCTTGCAACAGGGGTATTCGGATTTTTCATTTCGATTGATCTCTTCACAATGTTTCTGTTTTACGAACTTGCTGTGATACCGATGTATCTGCTTATCGGGATCTGGGGCAGCGGACCTAAGGAATATTCAGCAATGAAGCTTACTTTAATGCTCATGGGTGGCTCTGCCCTGCTCCTTCTGGGGTTACTTGGAATATACTTTAATTCTGCTCAGGATGGAGGTCAGCTTTCATTCAATATCCTGGAAATTTCAAAGGGTGTAATGCCATTGTCAGCCCAGATGATCTTCTTTCCCCTGACGTTTATAGGTTTTGGTGTTCTTGGAGCACTATTTCCATTCCATACGTGGTCACCTGACGGACATGCATCTGCACCTACAGCAGTATCAATGCTTCATGCCGGAGTTCTTATGAAACTTGGAGGATATGGCGCTTTCAGAGTGGCAATCTTCCTTATGCCTGAAGCAGCGCAGGAATTGTCATGGATATTTATTATTCTTACCTCCATAAGTGTTGTTTACGGAGCTTTCGGAGCAATTGTACAAAAAGATCTTAAATACATTAACGCCTACTCATCAGTTAGCCATTGCGGCCTTGTCCTGTTTGCAGTTCTGATGATGAACAAGACAGCCATGAACGGCGCAATAATTCAGATGATCTCACATGGTCTGATGACAGCCCTTTTCTTTGCTTTAATAGGAATGCTTTACGGACGTACGCATACCAGGATGATAAATCAGATGGGAGGACTAATGAAGGTAATTCCATTCCTGTCAGTATGTTACGTTATAGCAGGACTTGCTTCACTTGGCCTTCCGGGATTAAGCGGATTCGTTGCAGAAATGACAATATTTGTCGGAGCTTTCCAGCATCCTGAGCTCTTTTACAGGGTTGTAACAATACTGGTTGTATCGTCAATTGTTATTACGGCGGTGTACATACTAAGAGTAGTTGCAACATTGCTTCTGGGGCCAACAACAAACGAACACTTCGAACATCTTACTGATGCCAAATGGTTTGAAAAGATATCAGTTGTGACCCTTATCGGATCAGTTGCCGCTATCGGCCTTGCTCCTTTCTGGCTTTCATCAATGATAGGAACAAGCCTTCAGCCAATAGTTGACAGGATAATTGCTTTGAATCCATTTTGATTATTAATATTCAGGATAATATCTTAATATGACTTCAGGAACCTTTTTATTAATGCGGCATGAATTGCTTCTTATAGGCGCAGCTCTTCTGGTATTAATTGCTGAGATCTTTATGGATCCGGGTAAAAAGAAGAGCATCAGTCTTTTTGCAATTATTGTTTTCGGCGTTGTTACACTTGCAGGCTTCCTGCCATCTCAATCAGGTACACTTTTTGGCGGAATGTACGTCACTTCAGGCACTCAGCTGATTATGAAAAACATACTTAACATTGGTTCTTTACTTGTTTTTATCCAATCAGTTACATGGCTGAAAAAGGATGAACACAATGAAAAAGTCAGTGAGTATTTCATTCTTTTGATATCGACCCTTATCGGGATGAACTTCATGATCTCATCAGGTCATTTTTTAATGTTCTATATCGGACTTGAACTTGCCTCCATCCCGTTAGCTGCACTTGCTGCATTTGACCGGTACAAAAACAAATCAGCCGAAGCAGGAATAAAATTCATTTTATCTTCGGCATTGTCTTCCGGCATTCTTTTATATGGTTTATCAATGATTTACGGAACAACCGGAACATTATACTTTACGGAAGTAGCAGCCCAACTGGGAGCTAATAATCTGCAGGTCCTCGGGTTTATATTTTTCTTTACAGGAATGGCCTTCAAAATCTCCATAGTTCCTTTCCATCTTTGGACCGCTGACGTATATGAAGGTTCTCCCACTAATATAACATCTTATTTATCAGTCGTTTCGAAAGGGGCTGCGGCTTTCATTCTGATAATACTTTTATTCAGGGTTTTCCCGGTGATAATGATAACCTGGCAAAAAACAATTTATGTAACTGCAGTCCTGACAATGACAATTGGTAATCTTTTTGCCATCAGGCAGCAGAATCTGAAGCGTTTCCTTGCATTTTCTTCCATTTCCCAGGCAGGTTATATCCTTCTTGGCTTTATTGGAGGAAACGAGCTCGGAATGGCCTCAGTTATCTATTATGTACTTGTCTACATATTTTCCAACCTTGGGGCTTTCGGTGTTGTGATTGCAATTTCAAATGCCACAGGTAAAGAGAATATCGATGATTATAATGGTCTTTACCATACAAATCCAAAATTGAGTCTTATCATGACACTTGCATTGTTTTCACTGGCAGGGATTCCGCCGGTTGCAGGCTTTTTTGGTAAATTTTTCCTTTTCACTGCAGCTGCCCAGGAAGGATTTTATCTTCTTGTCCTTATTGCAGTTCTCAACACCATCATCTCATTGTATTACTACCTTCTTGTCGTGAAGGCAATGTTCATAAACAAAAGCGAGACACCCATTGAGGGTTTCAGAAGTGATTTTTCCACGAAACTGGCACTTGGGTTGTGTGTGGCAGGTATTGTAGTAACAGGATTTGCGAGCTATCTCTTTGAAGCAATAAGAAATCTGAGTTTTGGAGTCTGATTAAAAAATAAGATTTATGGCCCTGAATAATGCAAAGCATATTGTAACAGAAATAGATGGAGTACGTTGTTCTGTCGTTGAAACAGGAGCCTCACTCGAAAGAGTTGCTTTTCTTACTGACCTCCTTACTTTTAATAACTATGAAGTAAAGGAAATTGCAGTTCTGGATGATCCTTCCGGGGAACCGAAATTTTCAATTGGTGTAACAGATCTTCTTTTCAATCCTGTATTTGCTGTTTATGAACGTCAGCTTAAAACAAGAGAAGGTTCTATTGTTACTCCCG
Organism: Bacteroidales bacterium; assembly: GCA_038325595.1. GTDB lineage: Bacteria > Bacteroidota > Bacteroidia > Bacteroidales > VadinHA17 > LD21. Next base: position 14,201 of record JBBQJD010000020.1, read on the forward strand.
GCTACTGGAGAGAGGAGTGTGTTGATTGTGATCCAAGATACTGGACCATGCGGAAAGGTGCGAAAAAGTAATATTTGTTCAGAGCCTGTTGTCGTTCCATATTTCCCATGCTTTTTCTGCCTGGGAATAAAGCATTTTTATTCCGCTAATTACTGAACAGCCCTGCTGAATACCCATTTTCATAAATAATGTTTCCTCAGGATTATAAACCAGGTCGAACAGGATGTGTTTGCTGCCGAGCAAGCTGTATTCAATATCAGGCTTGCTTCTAACGTCAGGAAACATGCCCAGCGGAGTTGTATTAATTATAAGGTATGTATCTTTCAGGATACCGGCATTGATGTCTGAATATGTAATTACGCCTTCCTTTCTGCTTCTCGATACCAGGGTAAATCCGATACCCGTCTTTTTAAGAAAATAGCGTACAGCACGTGAACTGCCGCCAGATCCTAAAATCAAAGCGCTTTTCACATAATCTTCAAGATGAAGTACAAGTGAATCCCTGATGCCTGTAACATCACTGTTATAGCCCGATAGAATGATTTTACCATCCGGGCGTGCTATCTTAATAACATTCACTGCACCAATTTCCTCAGCCTCAGGTGATATATGGTCCAGAAGCTTCATAACCTCTGATTTATAAGGGATTGTTACATTCAAACCATTCAACCCGGCTTCATCATTAATCAATTCATGAAGCTGATCAATGTTTGTTAAAGGATAGTTTTCATAAGAACAATCAATAATGTGTTCATTATGAAACTTTTCTGTAAAATATTTCTTTGAGAAAGAATGCCCCAAAGGATATCCTATGAGTCCAAATTTTCTCATATCACCATAATAAATTATATTTTTAGAATTGCCGATACCTATTGTTTCAGGTTTTCAGGAAGGAACTGAAAGAAAGTATCTCCCCTGAGGCCAAGCCGCAGCGATTCAAGAGGAATAATCTCATTTGGTGCTATATTGCCAAGATTTACATTTGCACCAAAGTGCTTTATGAACCAGGCCTGCTGTGATTTTAGCGGAGCTTCCCACAGAACATTTTCCAGCTTTACATGTTCTGAAATAGCCTTGATAATTTCATTATTAATAGAGCCATCTTCATTATAAATGCCGGTAGTACCTGATTCCCGGGCTTCTGCAATAACTTTTTGAGAACCTGCTTTCAGTTCTGCTTTCATCATAGCCACCCATTCTTCAGGTGAATATACTACGTCCTTCTTTTTCGATCCTACCTCAGATAGTACAGTACCCCTTTCTGCCAGCCTGCTTATATAATCAAGCTTCCTGTTATGCTCAATGTCGTATGACCCGTCAGACACCTCAACCAGTTCAACCTCATTTTCATCAAGAAATTCAACAAACTGATTGAACATGTCCCTTACTATAAATGCTTCAAACAAGGTTCCTCCAAAATAGGGCCTGACGCCTGCTTCCTTATAAATTCTGATCTTTTTTTTGAAACCCGGTGTAATCAGAGATGTTCCAAACCCAAGTTTGACAAAATCTGTATACTCGTGGCCTACAGACATAAAATCCTCAGCTTCCCTTATGCTGAGGCCTTTATCCATTACCATAGTCAATCCTGAATTCCTTGGTTTTTCCGGTCTGTCCGGTATAAATGGAAGTATGTTCTTCATGCTCCTGAATAATAATTATGAAAATATGTTATGAGTTGGTTACGAAATAAGGTTGTTCTCCACAAGAAGCTTCTTTATTTTTCTGGTAAGACGTCTGTATGGGAAAAATATCTCGAAATCACGGAACAATTCCTTATCAATTTTGACAGCCGTAGTCAGGTGGCGGAAAGCCTTCTCATCTTTTCCTGCATGAAGATAAACTGAAGCAAGCAGATAGTTTATTCCGGGTACATCTCCTGTTACTTTATAAGCATGTTCGAGATATGGAAGCGACCTTATCATCAGATTGCCTTCAAAAATTATGTTGCCGAGATCTGCCCATACTTCATCATAATATGCATCGAGTTTCAGAGCTTCCCTGTAACATCTCAGGGCTGCTTTCTTCTCTCCTTTTGAATAATGAGCCTTTCCGAGCAGGTACCATATTTCAGGATTTTCATCATCGAGACGAACCGCCTTTCTGAAGAATATGAGGCTCTCATCAACATTTCCGGTATTCAAAGCGATTACTCCAAGACCGAACCATGGATCGGCGAAATCAGGAGCCAGTTCAATAGCTTCATGATAATATTTGCGGGCGAGTATCATCTCACCGGTTTTTTCATAACACTCAGCGAGGTATGTCATTGCCTCAAAGCTATCTGGTTCATTTTCAAGGTATTCATGATAAACAGGTACAGCTTCAGCAAATCTTTCAAGATTATTCAGGATATTGCCCTTATTGAAAAGGGCAAAAGTATTCTGTGAATTTATTGCCAGCGCAAAATCATATGCTTCCATAGCTTTTTCATATGATTCGAGCTTATTATAAATTATTCCGAGGTTATACCAGGCGCTGTCAGAAAATGGTTCTTCTTCAAGATATTTCAGGTAATTGGAAATACTGTTCCCGTAATCCTCGATTTTCTCGTATGCATAAGCAAGATCATAAAGATGAGCTTTGAATTCAGGTTCCATCTCAACAAGCCTGACCATATACGGAATAAGATGTTCATAGTAGTTAAGATTCTGCAGAACCGAGGTTATTGCGAAAAGTATATTCTCAACATCCTCCGAATCAAGCGTCAGAGAATAATCGAACATTTTTTTAGCACCGATTATATCGCCAAGTATGCCAAGAGCTGTTCCTTTGGCAATATATATATCATGATTCCCCGGTTCAATGTTTTCAAGTCTCTTGAGGATCCGGAGAGCTTCCACTGCCCTCCCCTTATCGAGCAATACTCTTGCTTTCCTCAATTGTATAGATACTGAATTAGGGTGTTGTTCCGAAGCCAGAGTGGCAGCTTCAAAAGCTTTTATTGAATTATTGCTGTCAATATAATAGTCTATAATTGTTTCAAATTCAATAACATCAAAAAAATAATTTTCATTATTTTTTTTCATTTTCTCAAACTTCTGCACTGCATGCTTCACATCTTCCTCGTAGGAAAACCCATACTTATCATCTTCCATGATACAAATATATACTGCAAAATTAATACTATTTTTAATAAGGGTGTTTACATAAATTATCAACAATTGACATATTTTATAAGACACTGATAATTAGCAACATATCGTTAAACAAAAAAATATTTTATTTTTTCTTATTTCCAACGCAACCTGATAAGGCAAATATTCATCTATTGATTATAAAAACTGCTTGCTATAATAAAAATATAAACTCTTACCCTGGAATTAACCTAAATTCTATCTTTGAAGAACCGGACAATGTCCGGTTTTTTCATTAATATTATATTGATATATTTGTATTTGAACCACCCTTAAATAAAAACAAGTATGAAAAATCTCACAGGGAATATTATTATGGGATCTTTAACAGGTTTGTTTCTTATTGGTCTGATAATGACAGGCTGCAAGAAAGATGAGGATCCCATTAAGTTTCCAAAAGGTACTTTTCCCGATACTGTTCAAAGCTTGTCTGCTCTGAATTCTCCTTATGATGACTATAATCTCGATATTCGTGAGCTGTCAGGCAACATGCCGGTTATCTTTTCAAGCAACAGGAAGAGTTCAGGTGGCCAGTTTGATCTTGAACAGGCAGCAATCAGTTTTACATTCAGCCAGACAACCGGTGAATTTAAGATGGAAGCCGAAATGATCAATGACTTGTTCTTTGAGAAACTAATCAATAAAGCAAAAACACCCGGAAACGATTTTGGTCCATACAGGTTTTACAGTTCACTGGATGGATATGAGTATTTTGTGATTTCATCTGTCGGCACTAACGGTGATCTCGATTTATTTTACCTTAAAAACAGACCGGTTTTTAATGCAAGCAGTCTGCCGGATGTCGACGGTCCCCATCCAATCACTCTTCTGAATACAAGCTACGACGATGCATATATAAGTATGGATGCGAATCTCGACTCGGCATATTTCATATCAAACAGAACAGGGAACTTTGATATTTACCTGCATGGGCGTTCGGAAGATACGGAAATTGCATCGTGGTTTAACCAGGTTTATGATAATTCCGTTTCTGTAGACAGTGTTAACAGTCCAAACGACGATAAATGTCCAATTATCTTCAGAAAAATATTAATATTCACATCTGACAGACCTGGTGGCCTGGGAGGTTTTGATCTCTATTATTCAAAAAATGTAAATGGAAAATGGACCTCACCGGTTAATTTTGGTCCCGGCATAAATACTGCAGCGGATGAATACAGACCGGTTATCGGATACCATCCCGATTTTACTAATCTGTTCATGATGTTTTCGTCGAACAGACCGGGAGGAAAAGGAGGATTTGACCTCTATTATACCGGCGTGGAATTTTAACGGAAAGTTACCTTTTAAGAACAGCATTAAGTGTGTTCCTGAGTAATGATACCCTTGTCATGGGACCGACACCTCCCGGTACAGGTGTGATAAATGAGCATTTTGGAGCAACATTTTCAAAGTCAACATCGCCTACAAGTTTGTAGCCTGATTTCGTCGCTGAGCTTTCAACACGTGTGGTACCCACATCTATTACCACAGCTCCAACCTTCACCATACCGGCAGTGACAAATGCAGGAGACCCCATGGCTGAAATGATGATATCTGCCTGAGAGACAATATCTTTTATATTTCTGGTGCGGCTGTGTACCACAGTAACGGTGGCATCCATGCCTTTCTGTGAAAGAAGTATGCTTACAGGTCTGCCGACAATATTGCTTCGTCCGATTACAACACAGTTTTTCCCGGAAGTTTCTATTTTATATCTCTTAATGAGCTCCACAATTCCATATGGCGTTGCCGGAAGATATGAATTCATCCCGATCATCATCTTTCCAAGGTTAACAGGATGAAAACCATCGGCATCTTTAGCAGGATCGATAGCCTCAATAATAGTATTTTCCGATATGTGGTCAGGTAAGGGAAGTTGAACTATGAATCCGTCAACATCAGAATCTTCATTGAGTTCAGAAATTTTCTTCAGCAAGGAAGCTTCTGTAAGATCGTTCCCGAATCGGAGGAGTGTTGATTTGAAGCCCACCTCTTCACAATCTTTTACTTTGTTTGCAACATAGACCTCGCTTGAACCATTATTACCAACAAGGATTGCCACCAGGTGAGGTATTTTTTTGCCTTCGGAACGAAGTTTAGCTACTTCTTCAGCTATTTCCTTTCTGATTTCAGAAGCAACTTTTTTACCATCGATAATTGTATACATTACACTTATTATTTTTTACTCATAAGCCTGGCTACATTTCCTCCTTTTGTCATCATTTTCATCATCTTCCTTGTCTCATCGAATTGCTTAAGGAGCTTATTTACATCCTGAACTGTTGTTCCGCTACCCATGGCAATTCTTTTCCGCCGGCTTCCATTCAGAACAACAGGATTGACCCTTTCATCAGGTGTCATGCTTCTTATAATAGCTTCTATCCCCTTGAACGCATTATCATCAATATCAAGATCTTTAATGGCCTTCCCAACTCCCGGAATCATTGCCATAAGATCTTTCACATTACCCATCTTTTTTATCTGCTGTATCTGGCTTATGAAATCATTAAAGTCAAACTGATCCTTAGCTATACGTTTCTGAAGCTTTCTGGCTTCCTCATTATCAAATTGTTCCTGGGCTTTTTCTACAAGAGATACAATGTCACCCATACCGAGGATTCTGTCTGCCATCCTTTCAGGGTAGAAAATATCGATAGCATCCATTTTCTCACCGGAGCTTACAAACTTAATAGGTTTGTTTACCACTGATTTAATTGACAGAGCTGCTCCCCCACGGGTATCACCATCAAGCTTGGTAAGAACAACACCGTCAAAATCAAGCCTTTCATTAAATTCCCTGGCAGTATTTACAGCGTCCTGACCTGTCATTGAATCAACTACGAAGAGGATTTCATCCGGATTTATTGCTTCCTTAACCGAAGAGATTTCCTTCATCATCTCCTCATCGATAGCTAATCGTCCGGCAGTATCGATGATGACCACATCATTGCCGTTCTTCTTAGCCTCCCTGACAGCATTACGGGCAATTACAACCGGATTCAGATTACCATCTTCGGTATATACTGTTACCTCAACCTGTGTACCGATTATCTTTAACTGTTCTATAGCAGCAGGCCTGTAAACGTCACATGCAACAAGCAATGGGTTCTTGCCACGCTTGGTTTTAAGCAACTTTGCTAGCTTACCGCTGAAAGTTGTTTTACCGGAACCCTGAAGACCGGCAATCAAAATTACAGATGGATTTATTTTAATATTAATATCAGCCTTATCGCCACCCATGAGTTGAACGAGTTCATCATGGACAATCTTCACCATCATCTGAGAAGGATTGATTGAATTTAAAACTTCCTGCCCAAGTGCTTTAACTTTAACATTATCAGCGAATTGTTTAGCAATTTTAAAATTCACGTCAGCATCAAGCAAAGCCCGGCGAACTTCTTTGAGTGTCTCGGAAATATTTATTTCAGTTATCCTTCCCTGCCCCTTGAGAATCTTGAAAGATTTCTCCAGCCGATCGCTTAAATTTTCAAACATATTTTTTGTTATATCGAATTATTAATAATCTACATTCTTTCAGGCATATCAATGCCTAGAAGGTACATTCCTGAACTCAGAATTTCACTTGTTATTATTGAAAGAACAAGCCTGAAGTTCCTGAGATTAATATCATCTTCCCCAAGAACCGAATAATCGTGGTAGAACTGATTATATTCCTTTGCAAGATCATAGCAATAATTTGCAATGATGGCCGGACTGTATCCTTTTGCTGAAGCAGTAACAGTTTCGGGAAATTTTCTGAACAACTTAATAATTTCAAGTTCCTTTTGTCCCGGCTTTACTTTTTTTAGTATTTTCTGATCAGGTTTAGTTCCAGTTTGTTCTGCCTTCCTGACCACAGATTTTATTCTTGTATAGGTATATTGAATAAAAGGACCTGTATTTCCATTGAAATCAATTGATTCCATCGGATTGAAAGTCATATTCTTCCTTGGATCGACTTTAAGAATGTAATATTTAAGGGCTGCAAGTCCTATCTTCCTGAAGATCTCCAGCTTTTCTGCATCGTTAAAATCCGATAATTTACCCAGCTCCAGGGAGACATCTCTGGCGGTATCCTCCATTTCTTTTATCAGATCATCTGCATCGACAATTGTTCCTTCCCTTGATTTCATCCTTCCTTCGGGAAGTTCTACCATCCCATATGAAAAATGAATTAATCCATCAGCCCATTCATAATCCATCCTTTTCAGGATAGCCTGAAGCACCTGGAAATGATAATTCTGCTCATTTCCAACTACATAAATATGTCTGTCAAACTTATATTCGTTAAATCTCAGGACAGCTGTCCCAAGATCCTGGGTTATATAAACAGCCGTTCCGTCGGAACGAAGGAGAAGCTTCTGATCCAGTCCATCCTGTGTAAGATCGGCCCATATCGAACTGTCATCATTTTGATAAAGAATTTTCTCTTTCAATGCCGACAGTACTATTTCCTTACCAATTTTATAAGTATCCGATTCATAGTAAATTTTATCGAATTCAACACCCAGCTTTCTGTAGGTCTCATCAAAACCCGCATAAACCCATGAGTTCATCTTTTTCCAGAGATCGATGACCTCTTTGTCACCGGCTTCCCACCTGAGAAGCATTTCCCTTGTTTCCTTAATAAGCGGAGCCTGGTTTTTAGCCTGATTTTCATCTACTCCGCTCCTGACAAGAGTCTCAATCTGAGCTCTGTATTCCTTTTCAAACAGTACATAATATTTCCCGACGAGATGGTCACCTTTCATGCCTGCAGATTTTGGGTTTTCACCTTTACCGAATTTTTGCCAGGCTATCATCGATTTGCAAATGTGAATACCCCTGTCATTTACGATATTGGTCCTGATCACCTTGTGGCCACAGGCTGAAAGTATCCTGTAAAGTGAAAATCCGAGAAGATTATTACGGATATGACCCAGGTGCAATGGCTTGTTGGTGTTTGGGGAAGAATATTCAACCATGATAGTCTCAGGTTTGTCAACCAGGCAATTCTGCAAATGACTCTTTTCAGAAGCTACCTGGCTAAAATAATCTAACCACCATTCATTCGAAATCCCGAGGTTCAGAAAACCATTGATTACATTGAATGATTCAATTGATGTAAAATTATCAACTATATATTTGCCAATAGTTTCCCCGGTTCTTTCAGGCGTGTTCTTTGAAAAACGAAGAAGGGGAAAAACAACAAGTGTGAAGTCACCTTTGAATTCCTTCCTGGTTTCCTGTATTTGTATCATATCCTCAGCAACCTCACTGTTATAAAGGAATTTAATGGCTTCTTTTACCTTAGCCTTAAGCAATTTCTCCATTTTCAAATTCAAATTTCAGGCTGCAAATATAATACTTAATAAGATTGATTTAAAACAAAATCCGGTCAAAAGCTGTCCATAATAAACCTTTGCAAATCTTAATGTTTAAGATGAAAACAAAATTTTTTGACAACCGTCACGTTCTTTTTGATAAAGGGACAAAACTAAGCAGAAAAGTTGTTTACTTTTGAGTAAATTTTAATTCAACAATAATAATATAAATTATAAGTGGAACTGAAAAGCATTTTTATAGAACCAACAGCCACTACTCCTCAGATTGATCTTAACCACCTTACCGGAGAACTTATTCTTTCGGGAAGATCAATACCGGAAAATGCTGCAAAAATATATATGGACATTCTAACCTGGGTTTCAGAATATGTAAAGAACCCACGTCATACCACAAATCTCCGCCTTAACCTTGAATACTTCAATACAACCTCATCTATCTGGCTTACAAAGATTATCAAGTCATTATGTTCTATAAATAATACAGAAAACACTCTCTTCATACATTTATATTTCAGTATTGAAGACTTTGAAAGTATGGAGGTTGATGATATAAAAGAGGCTCTTAGTCCGATTATCGATATCATGGGAACACCAACTCTGAGTCTGGGGATAAAGATTTATGCTGCTGATGAGAAAGGTGAAATTGTGAAGGAATCGATGGTATTTATCTAAAAATTGTCCTGTCAGCAAATATCCTGGTCAAAACCGGTTAGTGCCGGAATATTGAGATACTTTGGACTGGCAATTTCAATATTATGAACGAGTCTGAATCAGTTGACAGAAAGCCTGTAGCAGCCGGCAGGTTTTACCCTGCATCTAAAGATACTCTGATTAATGATGTTTCCAGATTATTCAGAACTTCAAAAAAAGCCGAAAGCAAATCTGTTACAAGAGCTATAATCAGTCCACATGCAGGATATGTTTATTCGGGTTCAATAACAGCTTCTGCCTTTTCTGCGATTCCTGAAAATATCTCTTTTAAAAATATTTTTCTGATCGGATCAAGCCATTCAATGTCTTATAATGGCGCATCTGTCTATGATTCAGGTGATTACCTTTCTTCATTAGGTAAGTTTAATGTTAACAGAGAAATTGCTAAGGAACTGAAGATGGGCACTAAGGTATTCGATTTTCCTGAGGCTTCACACATTAACGAACATAGCCTTGAAGTTCAATTGCCATTTATCTGGTACCGTTTTAAGAAATTGCCATTGATAGTACCGGTAATTATTGGTACACATGATTCCGGGACTGTACGAAAGATAGCGGAAGCCTTAATGCCATGGTTCAATCGTGAAAACCTTTTTATAATAAGCTCCGATTTTTCCCATTATCCGCCTTATCAGGAAGCTACCGAAAACGACAGGCGGGTTGCATTAAGCATTACTTCAGGAGATCCTGATGAGTTCCTTAAAACCCTAAAGGAAAACTCCACAAAAAAGATTAAAGGATTGGCAACAAGCATGTGTGGCTGGACCTCATGTCTGACTCTCATGTACCTTGCCGAAAAGGATGCTAAGCTGAAATTTCAACTGATTGACTATTGTAACTCAGGAGACTCTGATTATGGTGGAAAAGATCAGGTTGTAGGATATCATGCAATTGCATTAATTGAAAATGAATAAAGAAGAAAAGCAAAGTTACGTGGAAGATTTTTCATTATCATATGAAGAAAAATCAAGTCTTTTTCGTATAGCCAGGGAGAGCATAAAATCAGTTCTGGATAAAAGAAAGATGTTACTCCCCGATGAAAAGGAAATCTCCTCAAATTTGCTGAAACAGCTTGGCGCATTCGTCTCATTGAAGATCAATGGAAAGTTAAGGGGATGTGTAGGACGATTTACATCTTCAGAACCATTGTATAAAGTAATAAAAATGTCAGCGATATCATCAGCATTTGAAGATCCACGGTTTCCATCACTTACAGAAGAGGAATACTCAAAAACTGATATTGAAATTACTGTTCTGGGACCTTTGAGAAAGATCAGGGATACAAAGGAAATAATCCTTGGAAAACATGGAATATATATAAAGAAGGATTCCCGATCAGGTACAATGCTTCCTCAGGTCGCAACTGAACACGGCTGGACTGTGGAACAATTTCTGGGATACACCGCTCGCGATAAGGCTGGTATTGGCTGGTTTGGCTGGAGAGATGCCGATCTATCGGTATTTGACGGGATAGTACTGGAAGAAAACTGATATTTTCCTGATCTGCAATAATCCTGATTCCTTAAAATAGATTTAATTTAGCAATCCAATATGAGCATGGCATATGAAACAATCTGAAGCTAAGGAGCGTATCGAAAAATTACGCAGTGAAATTGAAGAACATAACCAACGTTATTATGTTCTGAATCAGCCTTCAATTTCAGATTTTGAGTATGATATGCTTCTGAATGAACTCGATACCCTTGAGAAAAAATTCCCTGAGTTTATTGTCAAAGACTCTCCGACTCTTAAAGTCGGAAGTGATATTACACGGGAATTCATTCAGAGGGAGCACCGCTATCCGATGCTCTCACTTGGAAATACTTACAATGAACAGGAACTCCGGGACTTTGACACAAGGATCAGGAAGACAATACCTGAACCAATTGAATATGCATGTGAATTGAAGTACGACGGAGCATCAATAAGCATTACATACAGAAATGGCTTACTGTATCAGGCATTAACCAGGGGCGATGGCACAACAGGCGATGATGTTACCCTTAACGTAAAGACAATCAGCAGCATCCCGAAAAGAATTGATGGAAAAACATATCCTGATGAATTTGTAATCAGGGGCGAAATTCTGATGCCACGGGCAGTTTTCAACGGTCTCAATGAACAAAGAATCCAGGCAGGACAGGCTCCATTTGCCAATCCAAGGAATGCAGCTGCCGGAACCCTGAAACTACTGGATTCAAAAGTAGTAGCCACAAGGACACTTGAATGCATGATATATTTTGTACTTTCTGAAGAGCTCCCGCATGATAACCATTTTGATAACATGATGGAAGCCTCCGGATGGGGTTTCAGAGTTCCCGACAGCATCAGGCTTTGCAAGGATATAGAGTGTGTAATGAATTTTATAAATTTTTGGGAATCAGAAAGAAGAAATCTGCCATTTGATATCGACGGTGTTGTAATCAAAGTAAACTCACTGAAACAACAGGAGGATCTTGGCTTTACCGCTAAATTTCCAAGGTGGGCGATTGCCTGCAAATACAAAGCTGAAGAAGCATCCACAAGATTATTGGCTGTTTCATTCCAGATTGGCAGAACAGGTACAGTTACTCCTGTGGCAAATCTTCAGCCTGTCCTTCTTTCCGGCTCAACAGTTAAGCGCGCAACTCTTCACAACGCTGACCAGATTGCCCTTCTTGATCTGCATCTCAATGATATCGTCTTTGTTGAAAAGGGAGGAGAAGTAATACCAAAGATTGTTGGTGTCGATTATTCCTCCCGCGAAGAATCGAATCAAAAAGTTACTTTTATTTCGGAATGTCCTGAGTGTGGAACTGCACTTATAAAAAATGAAGGTGAAGCCAATCATTTTTGTCCAAATTACCTTCATTGCCCTCCGCAGATAAAGGGAAGGATAGGTCACTATATCAGCAGAAGAGCCATGGATATAGATGGTCTTGGAGAAGAAACTATCGATTTGCTTTATAGCAGGAATCTCATCAGAACTTTTGCTGATCTGTATGAACTGAGAATGGATCAGCTGGTCCCGCTCGAACGTATGGGTGAAAAGTCAGCTTCCAATATCCTGAAAAGTTTAAAGAAGTCTTTAAATACTCCATACCACAGGGTGTTGTATGCTCTTGGCATCCGTCATGTCGGTGAAACAGTCGCAAAAACCATAGCAGGAAAATTCAGGTCAATAGATGATCTTTTGAACGCCACTTCAGAACAATTGACAGGCGTGCGCGATTTGGGCCCCAAAATAGCTTCAAGTATCATGGCATATTTTTCAGATAAGGAAAATATTGAGATCATAAACCGCCTCAAAGCCTGTGGAGTCAGGATGAGCAATGAAAAAGAAGCAGCTGCTGCAGGCAATTCCCTTGAAGGAAAGACGATTGTCATCTCAGGCACATTTGAAAAACACAGCCGCGATGAATATAAGGAAATGATTGAACTGAATGGAGGGAAAAATGCATCATCGGTCTCAGGCAATACCTCGTTTATTCTTGCTGGAGAGAATATGGGGCAGTCTAAGAAAGATAAAGCTCTTGAGCTGGGAATTCAATTGATAAGTGAGACAGATTTTCTTAAGAAAATTGGTAAAGAATAATACTCCTTCAACTTAATTTGAAAAAAAAACTATTAGGTTTGTAAGATGGAACTATTCAAAAGTATCAGGCAGAAAATTGGGAAAATCATTCTCTCAAAAAGATTGTCAAAGATAAAAAGAGCGGTTCAATATTCTCATATAGGAAGGGTAAAAAAAATTGGAATAGTCTGGGATGCCACCAGAACATCAGAGTTTCCGGCCTTGTCAAGGTTTTATCAGAAGATGCATGAGAGAAATATTGATGTAAAGATACTGGGCTTTTATCCCGGTAAAGAGTTTCCTGATCAGTATACTGCCATAAGATACCTTAATTGTATAAAAGTCAAAGAGTTAGATTTGTTCTATCATCCAACTTCTCCTGAAATAGGGACATTTATAAACAACAAGCTGGATATTCTTATTGATATTAATTTTGGAAAGCAGGTTCCTCTCTTATATGTTTCTTTATTATCCAATGCTGGATTAAAAATAGGCTTATTTGAAGCAGAAGAAAAAAGTCCATTTGATCTGATGATGGACATCAAAAAACCTGTTGACATTGAAAATTATCTTACACAGATCATATTTTACCTCGAAATAATAAGTTCCGAAAAATCCAAACCAATAAAAGATACCATTAACAGATGAAAAAATTCAAAGGGACAGGAGTTGCCGTAATAACACCTTTTAAAAATGACTCCAGCATTGACTTTGCTGCGCTTGGACGTGTGATTGAACATGTCATAAAGGGTGGCGTGAATTATATTGTATCGCTGGGAACCACTGGGGAATCAGTAACACTGACGAATGTTGAGAAAAAAGCGGTGATCTCATATACTATTGATTCTGTTGACAAAAGGGTCCCGGTTGTAGTTGGTTTTGGAGGTAATAACACCCAGGAAGTTATAAACTCAATCAGATATGCTGATTTAACAGGTATGGACGGAATTTTATCTGTAGCTCCTTACTATAATAAACCTACACAATCAGGTCTTATACAGCATTTTAAAGCAATTGCCACATGTAGTCCTCTTCCTGTTATTCTTTATAATGTTCCGGGAAGGACATGCAGCAATATTTCAGCTGATACCTGCCTTGAACTTGCTCATGAATGCCAGAATATAGTCGGAGTGAAGGAAGCTTCAGGAGATATTACTCAGATTATGAAGATAATAAAGAGTAAACCCGAGAATTTTCTTGTCATTTCTGGCGACGATATGATGACTATTCCCGTGGCAGCTGCCGGTGGATCAGGAGTTATTTCGGTTCTTGCCAATGCGTTCCCTTTACAATGCTCTGAACTGGTAAATCATGCTCTGAAGAATAACTTCAAATCAGCACGTGAAATTCAATTCAGGTTTATAGAAATTATTGAACTTCTTTTTGCAGAAGGCAATCCGTCAGGAGTAAAAGCCATGACGCACTTACTCGGCCTCTGCAATAATTATCTGAGACTTCCCCTTGTTCCGGTCAGCAAACCCATTTATGCCAGAATTGTCAGAGCAATGGAGGAGATAAATAAAAGCTGATCAGGCATTAGCAGGGGCTCCCTGCTGCTGTCCGTGACACTGCTTGTATTTTTTACCGCTTCCGCATGGACACGGATCATTTCTTCCTACTTTTTTATCGACCCTTACCGGTTCGGTTTTCTTTTCCTGATTTCCGCTGCCTGTACTGCTGTATTGAGAAAAGTCGCTCTTTGAAGTTCTCAGGTTACTCATATCAACCTGCCTTCTTCTCTGAGCTTCTTTGACCTGTTCAGGATCCTGGGTTGGAATATGACCTTTCATCAAAGTACCGACCACATCCTTATTGACCCTGGTAAGCATTGTCTTGAATAGCTCAAATGATTCAAATTTATAGATCAGTAGCGGATCTTTCTGTTCATAAGTTGCATTCTGTACAGATTGCTTAAGTTCATCCATTTCTCTCAGATGCTCCTTCCATGCGTCATCGATTGTCGCCAGAACGACAGTTTTCTCATATGATCTTGCGAGTTCCCTGCCTTCCGATTCGGCAGTTGCCTTGAGATTTGTTACCACCTGAAAAACCCTGGATCCATCTGAAATCGGAACAACAACATTCTCATAAGCATGAGCCATCCTGTCGTATACATCTTTTAAAACAGGATAGGCTTGTGATGAAATCATATCCACCTTTCTCTTATAAGCTTCCAATACCTTTGCATAGATCCTATCGGCAACAATATTTGAAGAAGCTTGCTTGAATTCATTCTCAGGGACTGGCGAATCAAGTGAAAATGAGCGTATTAAATCGAATTCAAAGCTTTCGAAATCTCCATCACCATGATAAGTTTCAACAAGGCTCTCTGTAACATCGAACATCATGTTGGCAATATCGACGCTTAATCTCTCACCAAGTAAAGCATGCCTTCTTTTCTTGTAAATAACCTCACGTTGTGAGTTCATCACGTCATCGTACTCAAGGAGTCTTTTTCTTATTCCAAAGTTATTCTCCTCAACCTTTTTCTGTGCTCTTTCAATAGATCTGGTGATCATTGAATGCTGTATCATTTCACCATCCTTAAGACCCAGCTTATCCATAATCCCGGCAATTCTTTCAGAGCCGAATAATCTCATAAGCTCATCCTCGAGGGATACAAAGAACTGGGATGAACCAGGATCTCCCTGCCTTCCGGCACGTCCGCGCAGCTGACGGTCAACCCTTCTCGATTCATGCCTTTCGGTACCCACAATTGCCAGACCGCCTGCCTTCCGTACATCTTCCGTTAATTTAATGTCAGTACCACGTCCTGCCATGTTGGTGGCAATAGTTATTGTACCTGTTTTACCTGCTTCAGCAACGATCTCAGCCTCCCTCTGGTGAAGCTTGGCATTCAGAACGTTATGCTTAAGTCCCTTCATTTTGAGCATCCTGCTCAAAAGCTCGGATATTTCTACGGAAGTGGTACCGACAAGAACCGGACGACCAACACGGTTCATTTCGGCTATTTCATCAATTACTGCATTATATTTCTCTCGCTTTGTCTTATAAACAAGATCTTCCCTGTCCAACCGTATAACAGGTTTATTGGTAGGAATTACAACAACGTCAAGCTTGTAGATATTCCATAATTCACCTGCTTCAGTTTCTGCGGTACCTGTCATACCGGCAAGCTTGTGATACATCCTGAAATAATTCTGAAGTGTAATTGTGGCATATGTCTGAGTAGCAGCTTCCACCTTTACATTTTCTTTTGATTCAATCGCCTGATGAAGTCCATCGGAATATCTTCGCCCTTCCAGAACACGACCGGTTTGCTCGTCAACTATCTTCACCTTATTGTCTACCACAATATATTCAGTATCACGGTCAAACAAGGTCCAGGCCTTCAGAAGCTGTGTCATCGTATGAACCCGTTCGGATTTAACCGAATAATCCTGAAGAAGCTCATCTTTCATTCTGAGCTTATCATGATCAGCCAGGCCAGATTTTTCGAGATCAGCTATCTTTGAACCTACATCAGGAAGAATGAAAAAGCTGGCATCTTCAACAGATGTGGAAATAAGATCCAGGCCTTTCTCTGTCAGCTCAATAGAATTTGCTTTCTCATCAATAATAAAGTAGAGCTCATCAGTTACCTTAGGCATCTCCTTATTATTGTTCTGCATGTAGAAGTTCTCTGTTTTCAGCAACAGCGATTTATTTCCTTCTTCACTGAGGAACTTGATAAGAGCATTATTTTTTGGAAGACCTTTATATGCTCTCAGGAGAAGCAAGCCACCTTCTTCATTCTTATCATCGGCAATAAGCTTCTTTGAGTCTGCAAGAATCTGTGTAACGAGTTTCTTCTGGGCAGCTACAAGTTTATCAACTTTGGGCTTAAGTTCATCAAACTGCTGGGTATCGCTTTTTGCAGTTGGTCCGGATATTATAAGAGGAGTACGTGCATCATCGATAAGAACTGAGTCGACCTCATCTACAATTGCATAGTGATGTTTACGCTGAACAAGGTCTTCAGGGTTGATAGCCATGTTATCCCTGAGGTAGTCAAAGCCAAATTCGTTATTAGTACCAAACGTAATATCAGCATTATAGGCTTTGCGCCTTTCTTGAGAATTGGGCTGATGCTTATCTATACAATCTACAGTCAAACCATGGAATTCGTAGATTGGACCCATCCATTCAGAGTCACGTTTCGATAAGTAATCATTTACAGTTACAATATGGACACCTCTGCCGGCCAGTGCATTCAGGAAAACCGGAAGGGTAGCTACAACGGTTTTACCTTCACCGGTGCCCATTTCTGCAATCTTGCCTTTATGAAGAGCAACACCTCCGATAAGCTGAACGTCATAATGAACCATATCCCAGGTAATCTCATTACCTCCTGCTATCCATTTGTTGCTCCATATAGCTTTATTCCCGTTAATACTGATGCTCTCTCTTGTTGCAGCAAGATCCTTGTCATATTGCCTTGCAGTTACTTCAAGGCTATTGTTTCCCTTGAATCTTCGTGCGGTCTCCTTGACAACGGCAAAAGCTTTAGGAACCATTCTGTCAAGAACAACCTCAAGCTTCTCATTTATTTGCTTTTCAATTTTATCTATCGAATTGTAGAGTTCTTCTTTAAGATATACATCTTCCTCTTTTTCGGCTTTTTCGCGGAGTGAATGAATTTCATTTTCGTCATCCTGTATGCTGTCTGCAATTTCTTTCCTGATTTCGGTTGTAATATCTCGAAGATCGTCATTTGATATGTTCTGAAGCTTCTCAAATTCTCCTTTTATTTTTTCGATGTAAGGATTTATTTCCTTTAAATCGCGTTCATATTTATTTCCCAGGAAAAGACCCAATACATTATTTATAATGCTCATTTGAGGTGTTTTATAATTTTTAAAATAATCCAGCAAAAATAACTTAATTTTCCAATATTAAATTCCAATATTCCTGCAATAGTCGGTCCAAAAGGATTTCCGGGTATATTTTTTTATCAATTTTTTTAAAATATGGATTTCAGAAATAGATGCCTGCCAAACTAATTTCTACTTTATAAGGCTGTACCTGAATGTACTAATGTTACTATCGTGATATAACAATATTATATAAAGACCTGAAGGACAATTTGACAAGTCCACTGCTATTTCAGACTCTTGTTCAGAATTTTCTTCCTTGACACACATACCTGAAGAATTGAAAACACTGTAACGGGTTGACTTAAACCCATCTGAAGTCTTTATCCTGAAGAGCCCAGAACCCGGATTCGGATATATTATGGAAGGAACCGAATTTATTTTTTCAACTTCATCTACCAGCAGATTTATTTTCAGATCATCAATAACCCATCCCCAGCCATTCGCCAGCGGGTCGGAATAGATTCTGAAACGCAACAATAATGTATCTCCATCTGAAAAATATTCGGTTGTTCGGTAAAATATCTTGCGATTAAGAAGCAGGGATTCATTCGGGACAAAGGTTGAATTATCGCCCTCCATCGAGCTCTTATAAGCTGACTCCATTGATTTATTATATCTTGAATCATAACCATCAATCAAACCATGCCATGTTTTGCCGAAATCTGCCGTTGCTTCAACTATAACATAATCATAAAAATCATCTGACCCAAAAACGGAGCCGGGTTCTCCCGGTTCTACAAGTACAATTTCATTAAAGCTGATCAGTAATCCTGATTCATTGAACTTCAACGGATGTCTCAGCATTGAAGTGTAAACGATACTCTGCCCATTCACACCGGGACTCTCATAGGGATGTTTTGTTTGAAGGCCATACCTGTTGAAACCTGATGGCTTCATTACTTCAAATCCTCTGTTGAAAAAATCAACGTCACCACCAGAAAAATCTGTTGAATAACTGGTCAGTACTTCTTTTATCTCTTCTATCTTAATCGTAAAATATCCATTCTCAGGACTGACTGAGATATTTGAAACATGAGCAGAGTCAGCTGCAAATATCCTGTATTGGATTGAATCACCACCGCTCAAAAAGCCAGGTGCTGGTTTGAATGCAGTTCTGTAAATGCCGGGCAAATACAATGGAAGGGCAATAAATTCCGAAGGTCCGGAATTCTTCCGGTATTCAACATACACTGAATCTATGCCTATATTATCTATAACAGCAGCCGTAAAATGAATGGAATCATCTGTTTCGAGATAATATTCTTCAGGGGAATGGAAAATAACCGGTTTCACAGTATCAGTACCTATATATACTGTATATGGGGCTTCTTCATACCAGGAAGGTGACCGGTAAAGCCTGGAGAAAGTATCCTCCGCAAAAAAATAATAATGGAGTTCAGAATTATACGATGGTATGCCAATGGTAGTCTTATAGGAATTTTGGGTTCCGGCGGAGCCCATGTATACTGTATCGGCTGAAGAAAAATCATCATCATATGAATACACAACTCCGACTTTATCCCGGTTGTAAAGTGTATCAGATTCAACCGTCATAAATAGTTCAATCTCTGAAATATTCTCTTCTGTATCCTCAATGGGAATGTGGACTATCCGGGTATTAATCCATCCGATATCCCCAAGTATGGAAAAAGTAAAATTTCCGGGATCATGAATAGCTTCACCCGGATTTATGAATGGGGTCATAAGTGAATTTTCATCTCCATTGGTTAATTCTTCTTCAAGATGTGATATACTTGAGCCTTGATCCCATCTGGAAGGTACATATAACCTGGCTCTCGAACCTGAAGTATACTGATTAAGCAACGGACCGGCAAAATAAAGTTCCTCATTGATAAGTTCAGCTCGCAGTTCCGGAGAAAAATTCCTGTACTTCGAAGTATCAGTAAGTTTTTCTGCCCGGGAGTTTTCAACAAATTTATCATAAATAACCGGAACGGAACTTACACCATACCATCCAATACTGTCATTAAGATCCATACTGTCGAAAAATCCCAGGCCGTGGCACAATTCATGCAATACAACTGTTACAAGGTCAAATCTTGTAGCGGGAGTATTACCATCGATGCCAAGATACCAACTTATGGAATTATTGATTATTAAGTCAATATCCGATTCATTATCATCATTCAGGCTGACTCCTGCTATTTTTTCAGCAAGGGTTACCGGATAGTAAACATTGGGATACAAAGCATCGATAGCACCACCGACAGCAAAACCGGTTATCATTGAATTGCCAAGAACTCCAGGAGTTGCAATCCTCTCCCATTTTGCAGATACAGTGATCCTTGTATCTGCAGGAAGCATTGATTCCAATATTGATACAGCGTGTTCAACTGCCACCTGACCCTGGGTTGAAAACCCGGTATACTGTACTGTTATAGAACCGCCACGTAGAGATCCTTTCTTTTGTTGGAACTTATCCGGAGGTGGAATAAATATTCTTTTGATTTCGGCTCCAGCATAGCAAATGCCTGATAATGAGGAATTTGATATCAATTCCTGAGCCTCAAGCAATATAAAATTAAGAAGTCCAAAAATCAAAAAAATGATTTTTTTCATGCAGTTGGAGTGGCACCCGTTCCAGTACCCCGAAGACTCATAATATCTCTGTCAAACTGATACAAATTTTCCTTTCCAACAAGATGAAGCTTATCAATTATATGTCTTGCAGAAGCTTCTTCCTCAATTTGTTCCATCACAAACCACTGTAGAAAGTTATGTGTATTAAAATCCTTTTCATCAAGGGTAAGAGCTACAATCTCATTTATACTGTTTGTGACAAACTGTTCATGTTTCAATACTTCCTGAAAAACAACTTCTACATTTTGAAAATCAACCGGTGGTTTATTAAAAACAGGGATAATAGCCTGTCCTCCTCTATCGTTGATATATTTAATAAACTTCAGCATATGCAGCCTCTCTTCATCAGACTGCATGTATAACCATTCAGCCACGCCGCTAAGACCATTTATTTCAGCCCATGTTGCCATTGCAAGGTAAAGATTTGAGGAATAGCCTTCCCGCTCAACCTGTCTGTTGCAGATATCTTCTACATTTTTCTTTAACATAAACGTGATTTTTAAATTAGTTCTATATTTAACATTAATTCTCTTTCACTTGTTCACCTGATAGTAATTCTTCAATCTTTGCGATAAGATCATTTGTTGAAAATGGTTTTGAAAAGATCGCATCAGCTCCAAGTGCTCTGGCAAGATTGAGATAGCTTGCAGGTCCGGCTTTACCACCGCCTGAAATAGCGATAATTTTTATGGAAGGCTTTAGTTCCCTTAACTTAATAATAACTTTTAGTCCGTCTTCCTCCGGCATTATGAGATCGGTTACAACAAGATCAGTAACACCAGCCCTGAAATGAGTTATTGCTTCCCTTCCGTTTCCAGCTTCGATTACCGTATGCTTGCGCCTTGTAAGAGAAATTTTAATCATTTC
The DNA here is from genome assembly GCA_038325595.1 of Bacteroidales bacterium. Classification (GTDB taxonomy): domain Bacteria; phylum Bacteroidota; class Bacteroidia; order Bacteroidales; family VadinHA17; genus LD21. The sequence goes on from JBBQJD010000020.1 coordinate 35,274, forward strand.
TCTTAATTCCTTATCATCTTCAACAATTAAAATTCCGGCCATCGATAGTGAGTTATAAAGCATTCATTACTTTAATGATATCTGAATAGCATTGCTTATTTCCTTCAGAGAAACAGGTTTTAAAAGATGTTGTTTAACAATTCCCGAATTTAAAATTTTTTCTTCGAATATTTCCTGATTTGGGTCAGTAATAAAAATACATGGTGTATTTATATCAAGTCTCCTGAACAAACCTATCAGATTTTCCGGCCTTACCTGTTTTGAATCATTCATATATATAAGAAGGTCAGGACGATCTTTAATATCTGACATGACAATTTCAAGATGCTTCTGGTCGGAAATATACATTAATTCATAACCTGAATTTTCAAGGGCAAGGGAGAAAATGCGCGATTCATGTTTATTGCCTTTAATAAAAAGAATTTTTTTCTTTCCGCCGATCCTTGCTTCCAGGTCGGCATATTCTTTTGAAACAGGAAGATAGACATAAAAAACAGAGCCTTTTTCTTTTGTGCTTGAAACAAGTATCTCACCATCCATTTCCGATATTATTCCGTGAACAACAGATAGACCCAAACCGGTACCTTTCCCAACTTCACGTGTAGTAAAAAATGGCTCAAAGATCCTTCCCATGAGAGATGGTTCCATCCCTTTACCGGTATCTTCGAATGTAAGGAGAACATACTCATCTGCGACTATATCTTTGTTTATTTCATGTTGAATCCTTTTACCTTCAACGACATCGAGCCTGACAGATATTGTGCCCTCTTCCTCTTCCAAAGCCTGCATGGCATTTGTCATGAGATTTAAAAAAACCCTGAAGAGCTGAGTAGGATCGGCAAAAACATTTGCTTTCCTCTTACTGATCCTGCTCCTGATGGCTATTTTTGGGGGCAAAGCTGATTTCATAAAGCCAATCGTTTCTTTCAGAACTTCTGAAACATCCACAGGTATTTTTTCCTGTTCAACCTGACGGCTAAATGTAAGAATCTGATTTATAAGGGATTGTGCTTTTAATACCGCTCCCTGTATTTTACTTACTTTTTCTGAGGAAGGAGAATATCCGGGCAGATCGTCCTGCAGCATTTCAGAATATCCTGAAATGGTTGCGAGAATATTGTTGAAATCATGAGCAATTCCACCAGCAAGCGCTCCGATGGTTTCTAGCTTCTGAGCCTGGAGCAACCGGTTTTCAAGCATCATTTCGCGTGACGAATCTTCAACTATAAAATCAATAAATGCAGGAACACCCTTTTCATCGATTGCAAGAAAACCACTTATACGGCATGGTACTTCCCTGCCTTTACCGTTTTTAAGAGAAATTCTTCCAAATGATTTTGATTGGCATTCCAGCAAATTGTTGTACTGCATGTCGAAAATTCTCTTATCGGGATAGAAATTTTTCATATTCAGGTCAGGCACCAGGTTCTCCGCCTGTAACTCCATAATGGTCAGGAAGGCATTATTTGCATGAATGATTTTACCTTCCCTGTCACACCTGAGAAAACCAATGGGGAGATTTGTTTCAAGCTTTCTGAAATCCTCTGCAGCCTTTTCTGAAAGTTTCAGGTCATTAATATCAAAAGTCTCCGCTAGCAGATGTGTTATTTCGCCATTTTCGACAGCTATTGGTCGAAATGTGACTTCAAAAAACCTTCTTCCCGATTTTGGTGTATTGAAGACAGCTTCATATCTGATGGTTTTTCCTGTAAAACAAAGATCGATATTGTTTTTGATAATGTTCCGGAAAGTTTCCTGTCCCCATACCTCACCAAGTGTCTTTCCCACTATTGAGGACGTGATCACCTTGTGTGCATGGCAGAAAGTGGAATTTACCTTCTCATAAATATAGTTCCGGTTGATAATACTTATCATTGATCTGGAATGATCAATGATCCGGTCAGCAATTTCTTTTTCCTTTGCAAGGAAATTCAAATATTCATCCTTATTGGATTTTTTTTCTTGACCCTCCATTTTTATCAATGATCTGTACCGGGAAAATAAACTTATAGGGTATGCTAATTGATATCTAGTTTGAAATTATTCTTCATCTCTTTCAGGATAGGATATTTATTCAGCAGATAATTATATTTCTGTTCGTCAGAATAAATTATCTCTTCATTATCTGATAAGTCAACTATTGTTTCTATATCCAATCCGGATATTAAAAATTTGTTTTCAAGAAAGTTAATTAATCTTTGCTTATAATTCAGCACAAATGTTTCCTTCTGAGCTGTATTGCTTAAATGTATTCTTATTGTCTGATCGTTTTCTACCTCAGGTTTTATGGTCTTGAACATACTGACAATCCTGGTTCCTTCGCCGGCAAGCTGACTTAAAAATTCCTTCCAGGCTGATTCGAAAGCGACTGTACTGAATTCTTTCTTCGTGACAGATTTGGCTTCACTGACAGGCAGATCACCGGATTGAGATTCTTCGACTATCTCAGTTTTTTCCGAAATAATATCCTTTATGGAAAAGGTTTTGGATGGTTTTTCAATCAAGGGAACGTGGGTAACAGATCTGTTATCAGTACTAATTACTTGATTTACAGATGTCTGGGTTCTCGTACTTAATACTTCTGCTTTGGAAGGAGGCAAAATTTCGTCTTCTTTGATTTTCAGAGGTTTCAGATCAGGCTTTTTTTTTTCACTCTCTGAAGGCTCACCAATCAGACGACATAATTTTAGCAGGTAAAGTTCAACATGAAGACGGGGATTTTTGCTGTTTTTATAATTAAGGTCACAATCTGAACCTGTTTCAAGTGCCTTGAAAACAAAGTCTGCCGGACACTTGCCGGTCTGCTGGAGGTATCTCTGTTTAATAGACTGTGTTGCTTCAAGCAGTTTTAAAGTTGCTTCATCTTTACTTATCAGAAGATCACGCAGGTGACTATTAAGCCCGCTTACAAAATTATGTCCGTCAAATCCTTTTTCGAGTATTTCATTAAAGGTCAGAAGAACCGTTGAAAAATCTCCCATCAGTGCTGCGTCAACTACTTTGAAGTAATATTCAAAATCGAGAACATTGAGGTTTTCAATTACATTATTATAAGTAACCTTTTTCCCGCTCAGACTGACAATCTGGTCAAAGATCGACAGAGCATCACGGAGTGCACCATCCGCCTTTTGTCCGATCACATGCAGAGCTTCTTCCTCCGCTGTTATACTCTCACTTTTTGCGACGTACATCAGACGGCTTACAATGTCACTGAGCTTAATGCGATTAAAATCAAAGATCTGACAACGTGAGAGAATAGTTGGTATTATTTTATGTTTTTCAGTTGTTGCAAGAATAAAAATTGCATGGGAAGGAGGTTCTTCCAATGTCTTTAGAAAGGCATTGAATGCAGAAGTACTCAGCATGTGGACCTCATCTATTATATATATGCTGAATTTGCCGATCTGTGGTGGTATTCTCACCTGGTCATTCAGGCTCCTTATATCTTCTACCTTGTTATTCGATGCAGCATCCAGTTCGTGAATATTAAATGACCTTGATGAATTGAAGGACAGGCAGGATTCACATTCATTGCACGCCTCAGAATTTTCCTGCAGGTTGCTGCAATTGATTGTCTTGGCAAAGATCCTTGCACAGGTTGTTTTACCCACGCCACGGGGACCGCAGAATAGGTAAGCCTGTGCAAGATGATTATTTTTAATCGCACTTTTAAGCGTGTTTGTAACAGAATCCTGACCAACTACCATATTAAAACTGGCCGGACGGTATTTTCTTGCTGAAACGATAAAATTTTCCATAGATCTCTCACAACGATATCACAAATATAAATAAAAACAGTTTAGAGTTTAGAGTTTAGAGTGCTATTCTTTGCGTTCTTTACAGTTAAATAAATTGTTTTGAAAAATCTTCTGTTACTGATTATTAATGAACCTGATCTAATTTTCGTATGCAGAATTTTTGAATAAAGCAAAATAGTTGTACTTTTGCGAGCCAAAATCATTAACTAATAAATAAATAAATAATTAATTACTATGTTGAATCAGTATGAAACCGTTTTCATTGCAACTCCCGTTTTGTCTGAGAACCAGATGAAGGAAGCGGTACAGAAATTCAAGAAGGTCATCACCGACAATACCGGTGAGATCGTTCATGAAGAGAACTGGGGTTTAAAGAAACTGGCCTATCCCATCCAGAAGAAATCAACAGGCTTCTATTACCTGCTTGAATTCAGGGGAACAGGCGATCTAATTGAAAAACTTGAAATCCAATATCGAAGAGATGAGCGGATTATCAGATTTTTAACTTTCAGGATGGAAAAATTTGCCGTCGAGTATGCTGAAAAGAAAAGAAGACAAAAAGAATCAGGTAAAGCAAAGGAGGAATAAGATATGGCACAGAACGAATCAGAAATCAGATATTTGACTCCCCCGACGGTTGAGATCAAAAAAAAGAAATACTGCAGGTTCAAGAAAAACAGGATACGTTATATTGACTATAAAGATCCTGAATTTCTCAAGAAATTCCTGAATGACCAGGGTAAAATTCTGCCCCGCAGAATAACAGGTACTTCACTTAAATATCAAAGGAAAGTGGCAAAAGCCGTCAAAAGAGCCAGGCACATTGCTCTTCTTCCTTATGTAACTGACCTTTTAAAATAAGGAGGAATTATTATGGAAATCATATTATTACAGGACGTCAATAAGCTTGGGCAAAAAGACGATATAGTTAATGTTAAGGACGGATACGGAAGAAATTTCCTTATCCCCAGAGGTTATGCTGTTTCTGCTTCATCATCGGCAAAAAAGATGCATACCGAAAATCTGAGACAAAGAGCTCATAAAGAAGAAAAAATTAAAGCAGCAGCTCAGGAAATTGCAACCAGACTTGCAGATGTTAAAATCACAGTTGGAGCGAAAACCAGTACATCAGGTAAAATATTCGGATCTGTAAATACAATCCAGATTGCTGAGTCACTGAAGGAAAAAGGCTTCGACATCGACCGCAGGAATATTACACTCCCTGAAGATCAGATCAAGGAAGTTGGTAACTATAAAGCTGTTATCAAACTTCACAGAGATGTCAGAGTTGAGGTCGAATTTGAGATTAAAGGAGAATAATAAATCTTTACATACAAAAGAGCCGTCTGCTTTGCAGGCGGCTTTTTTTATTCTCAGGTTTGGGAGTCGCACTATGTCTGCTTCACCGCAATAGTCTCGATTTCTATCAATGCCCCGAGAGGCAGCTCTTTAACGGCAAATGCAGCTCTTGCAGGCTGATCGGATGCATAATACCTGGAATAGACATCATTCATGGCCTTAAAGCTGGTCATATCGCTTAAAAGACATGTCGATTTAACAACTTCACTAAAAGTATAACCTGCTGTTTCAAGAATTGCAGAAATATTCCTGAATACCTGTTCAGTCTGTTCAGTAATGCCTCCTTCAACAAGCTTACCTGTTTCGGGATTTATCGGGATCTGGCCGGAGATGAACAGCATATTATTAATTTCAACAGCCTGGCTGTATGGTCCGATTGCAGCCGGAGCATTCTGAGTTTTGATAATCTTTTTCATGATATCTGAATTATATTAGTACTTATCATGGTAATCTTTTCTCCTTTCATATTTAAGATCGCCAAGCACCGATGCTTTTACCCTGATTGTAAAGTTCCATCCCTGCATTGTACCAATAGGGTACCAGTTGAAGTTCATTTCCCAGCAGTGAAGGTCGCGTCTTATTCCAACTTGCGTCATTGTGATTGCCTTACCTTTAAAATCGTATCCGCTGGAAAAATCCATTGACATATTTTTCGTTATAGAAACATCGCCATTAACTGTTAATGCCTGTGTAACATTTGATTTAAGACCAGGCTTGCTGTAACTTATGTTGTAGGCTAAATTCAATGACCATGGAACATCAAAAACAGGATAGCCGTATTCATCCAGATTCAATGCCTCGGGCCCGTGAGTTTCAGTACCAGCCTGAGTGTCAGCTCTTCCCATACCCTGATTAACTGTACCGGGCCGTTGATTCTGCTTATCTGCTCCCTTGTCTCCGGATAAAAGCTCACTCAGGCTGAATGTGATACTGGTGCCGAAGTTAGTAAGCCTCATAAGCTTCTTGTTCTGTTCCAAAGCAAAAGTACCCAAAGGTCTTCCGGCCTCGTCAATGCCATATAGTGAAAAACTGCTTCCGGCTGAGATGTTAATATTATTCAGAAGGGTAGTCCTTATCGCCATTGAAACAGGAGCCCATTGCATGGAATCGGCAAAAACATTATAAGCTGTATTGATTCCCAGGTTATCAATAATTTTAACCTTGTTTGCCTTGCCTGTTGTATCATTTCTGGCAAAAACCTTGGCTTCAACAATATTAACCATACTCAGTGAAATATTGCCGCTACGCTGGGATAATGAAGGTGTTCCGTAAATATTACCTTCATAGATCGAATATTCAAGTGTATTCTGGGGATTTTCACTATTCTGCACCGTTCTGTACATATTAGTAGTAAGTCCGGGAACTTCGGGGATGTAGCTAAAACCAACCGAAGGCTTTATCACGTGCCTTATTCCCTGTATCCTTGATTCCGGATTCCGCATTGTATACATTCCAAAAACCTGGGGATTAAAACTGGCATTTATTGCTGGTCTTACAGAGTGTCCATAAGTTATTCCCCTGATAGTATCATTAACAGGTTGCGGCAGAGCGGGATTCCATATCTTTTCGATCCTTTGGGTATACATTACTCCTGAATATGTAAGCGATGGAGAAATTGAAAAATTCCTGAACGGACGTATCTGCAAACTCAATGGAGCTTCATGTTTAAAACCATTCTTCATATTTTTAAATACCGTAGGTGTGAAAAGAAGGCTGTCATATGTATTAATCTGATTATCAACAGATGCAGTATACTGAAACTGAAGTTCCTGGTACCACTTAGCCGGTCCGGTACTTCTCTTTGACTTAAGCGGATAGATTCTTCCCATGCTGAAATTCACCTTTGGAAGATTTAGTGCTACCGTTTTATTTTTGACGTTCTGACTGTGATTCATACTTGCAGATAGATTGAAGGGAGTCCCTACCCATGATTTTGAGTAGCTCACACTCGATTGCCTCTGGGTAGTAACATGCTCCTGTACATTATAACTGTTGTTTTTGTCATAACCGCTTGAACTCATGTTTACACTAGCGGAGAATCTTGAGCCCGGTGCAGCCTTGGCATCCTGCGCAAAAGTCCATCCTACCCTGTAGTTTGTCGATCTGCTGTAATCTGATAAACCTTTATGTCCGGCCACGTTATTGGCATAATTGAAAGAAAAATTACCACTGTACCGGTAAAGCTTATTGTATGATGTTTGTGCGGTGGCCATCCAGGAACCGTTAGCATAAACATTTCCTTTCAGCGACAGATCAATGTAGTTATTTATTGCAAAATAGTATCCTCCGTCAGAAATTGAGTATCCCCTCTCCCGTTCCTCACCTATTCTCGGGAAAAGAATTCCGGAAGCAGCTCTCTTAGTCTGAACCGGAAAATATCCGAAAGGAAGGAACAATGGCAATGGAATTCCCTCAAGAACGAGATTGCCCGGACCAGAGATAATTTTTTCACCGGGATATACTCTTGCCTTGGGCAGATTAATATAAAAATGAGGTGTATCGAGGTCGCATGTGGAATATGTACTCTTTGCTATATTCGATGTTCCGTCTTCAAGAAGCTTAGTGAACTGGCTGTGTATTAGACCTTCATCCTGCTTTGTTACAATATTTCTTACAAGCGCCTTCTTGGTCTTGAAATTATACGTAAGCTCGGTAGCATCAAATTGCTGTGAGCCCTCTTTAAATTCAGGATTACCCGCCATTTTCCCTGAAGTATCGATTCTTCCTATTGCATAAAGGAGGTTAGTATTCATGTCAAAAACTATGGAATCGGCCTTTATTTCGATCTCTCCATAAGTCACAACAGCCTGATCCACAAGAACAACCTTTTTAGTTATCAGATCGCTTTTCACCATACCTGCTGCTTTATACAAAACTTTTTGATCAACAGCATTCCTTGACGGTTTCCTGAAATATGAAGATGTATCTGTCCTGGTAGTATCCTGTATATTAATGGTATCCGGGAGAATTATGGCATCCTGTTTCAAAACAGTATCCTTTTTTAGCGGGATTGTGTCCATAACCTTCTTTTCTTCCTGTGAAAACAGTAAAAGAGACTGGACCATTAAAAGGAACATTATAAGTAACCGCTTTTCTTTAAAAAAATACAACTTAAATACTATTTTTGTATAGTTTTTGTGTTTTCCGGGGAAGCCTGGGCAAAACTAATTAAAAAACATGAACTAAAAATGGGCACAGTTACTAATAACGTCAAACTTCATTCCAAATATATACATGCAGCTAAAAGGATGGTAATTTTTATGATCCTTATCTTTTTTTGCAACTCAGCATCAGCTAAAAACTGGGTTATAGTTATTGATGCAGGCCATGGAGGCAAGGATCCGGGCGCACTGGGATCCATGAGCCGTGAAAAAGACATTGCGCTGGCAATAGCACTTAAGACCGGAGAATATATCGAAAAGAACATAAGCAATGTCACAGTCATTTATACAAGGAAAACGGATACTTTCGTTGAGCTCAGGGATCGAGCCATAATCGCAAATAAGAATAAAGCAGATCTGTTTATTTCAATTCATGCCAATTGGGCTAAATCCAAAAGCATTATGGGAACAGAAACATATATAATGGGTACTGC